>WTCI01000132.1 GCA_013138655.1 Desulfuromonadaceae bacterium
CTTCAGATCGGTGTTTTTCGACTCGAGGAACTGGATACAGTGATTATCGATCATCGAGTCAAGAATCAACGCCTCCATTCCCTGCGCTTTGAACATCCTCAAATAGGTCGCTTGCACCCCTTCATCGTTTGCATAATAGACCTTATTTTCTTGCGTTTCCCTGGCTCGCTCAAGGTAATCAGGCAGGGTGGTATATTTCTCCTCTCCGGTCGAACGATAGATCACCTGATCCTTGACCTTATCGTAAAACTTATCCTCACGCATCATACCGTACTTGACAAAGGTATGGATATCTTCCCAGATCGGCTCGAAGGCTTCCCGATCCTTTTTCGCCAACTCAACGATTTTGGCGGCAACCCGACCGCTGATCACCTCACGGATCTTGCGCACCTGCGGCTCATTCTGCAGGTAACTGCGCGATACGTTCAACGGCAGGTCCGGGGCATCGAGGCAGCCCTGCAATGGAGTGAGGAATTCCGGGATCAACTCCGGTGTATTGTCAGACACAAACACCTGGTTGCAGAACAGCTTGATGTGACTCTTGGTAACATCAAACTCATTGTGTAAGCGTGGGAAATAAATGATCCCCTTCAGATTGAAAGGGAAATCGATGTTCAGATGGATCCAGAACAGCGGATCATCCGACATCGGATAGAGTTTGCGATAGAATTCTTTGTATTCATCGTCGGTAATTTCACTGCTGCTACGGGTCCAGAGTGGATTTTTATCGTTGACCTCCTCCCCTTCCAGACAAATAGAAACCGGCAGAAAATTACAGAATTTCTTCAAGATCTCACGGACATTAACCGCATCGAGAAACTCTTTTTCCGTGTCATTCAGGTGCAGGATGATCTCGGTACCACGCTCTTTCTTATCGGTTTCCGACAGCTGGTAGCTGGTATTTCCGGCACATTCCCAATGGGCTGCGATAGAGGCATCTCGGTAAGAGAGGGTGCGGATTTCGACCTTATCCGCCACCATAAAAGTGGAATAAAAACCGAGCCCGAAATGGCCGATAATCTGGTTTTTGTCTTCCAGATCCTTGAACTTCTCAATAAAGTCCTCTGCCGACGAAAAAGCCACTTGGTTAATATATTTACGGATCTCGTCGGCCGTCATGCCGATGCCATTATCAGTGACCGTCAAGGTTCTTCGCTCTTTGTCGATATGAATATCGACCTTATATTCATCAGCCAGCTTCAATCCATCAATCAGATTGATATTCTGCAATCTATGGATAGCATCGACTGCGTTCGACACTAACTCACGCAGGAAAATATCTTTGTCGCTATAAAGCCACTTTTTGATGATCGGAAAGATATTTTCCGTGTGAATGGAAATGTTACCTTCTTCCCTGTTCGGCGTATCGGACATGGTCGTTTCTCCTTGGATTTGAAATGAAGCGAACAAAAAGATAAAACAAGACAAGACTGTTATGATGCTGAATAGTTACCAAATTTAAAAACATATCACCGATCAGTGAAAAAGGGGTGCCGCAATTACGACACCCCTTTTAATGAATTGACCAAATCAAGTATTTGACTAATTTTCCGTCAGGAAGTGTCTCTCGTAAAAGTCTTCCAGTGTTTTCAGATGACGCGACTCGTCTGCCAGCAAACGCTGGAACAGAGATGCCATGGGCGCACCTTCACAGCCTTTCATCAGCCGCTGGTAGAAATCGATAGCACCCTTTTCCAGATGAATTGCGTAGGCAAGCGAAGTCCGTGCATCCGCATCAGGAGCAATCTCCTTCTGCTCATAAACGTAATCCAGATTCATGGTCGGCACTTCTTTGGTCATCTCTGCCGCGCTCTTGTCGTGACCTTCCAGCAGAGCCATTTCCAACTCGTTTTTATGGCTCAGCTCTTCAGCTGCCGCGTCGCGCAAAATCGCTTTTGCCTGGCGATCCTTAACGATACGGATAGCGTACAGATAATTACGAAAGCCCTCTTCTTCCATGACGATCGCTTTTTCAAGTGCAGCTTCATAGGTATAGCAGATACCTTCTTCAATACTCATTTTTTTCTCCCATTCACTCAAATGTTCAATAAATGACGATGTAACCATGCTTCTCGGCAATTTTAGAAATCTCCAAAACATCTTCAATCTCGTAAATCGAACCGTCAAGATTGAAGGTATAGCCACCTTCCGGTTTCTCTTTTGCCAAGTTGACCAGATATTCAAAGCTTGCTGTTTTGATTGTTTCCATAATCCCACCTGAGTCTTGTTTGATATCTTTAAAGAATACCATATTGCTACAAGAAAAGTCACTCACCAATGATTTTCACCAAAACCCGCTTCCGGCGACGACCGTCAAACTCACCATAAAAAATCTGTTCCCAAGGCCCAAAATCGAGTTGCCCATGAGTGACGGCAACAACCACTTCACGCCCCATGAGGGTCCGCTTGATATGGGCGTCGCCATTATCTTCACCCGTTTTGTTATGCTGATAAGCGCTGAGCGGCTCGTGAGGGGCCAGTTTCTCCAACCAGCGCTCAAAATCATGATTCAAACCATGCTCATCATCGTTAATAAAAACCGAAGCGGTGATATGCATGGCATTACACAACAGCAAACCTTCAGAAATACCGCTCTCACGCAAACAGGTCTCAACCTGTGGGGTAATATTCCTGAACTCTCGCCGCGTCGGGATATCAAACCAAAGCTCTTTACGATAGGATCTCACAAATTTCCACCATTTTTAATTTTCGCATTTTAGTAACAATTACAAGGGGACCAGGACACCAACAAAAGGTATCAATTACCAGATAACGGATAAACGGTTGACATCAACAGAAGGCTTCTATATAAAACACGCTGCTTTCGGCGCGAACAAATATTTTATCCACCGAAACCGAAATTAATTTATGACAAACTCACCATTGCGAAAAATCATATTTTTGTTGTCAGGGATGCTCTGCCTGCTGCTGGTCAGTTGCTCCGACAGCGCTGCCCCGACCTACCAAGGTTCGGACATCAAGATTTTAAGAACAACCCTCTCTGCTGACCTGGAAGAGGAATTTCTCCGTTACAACTACCAACTCGACAACCTGGACCACGGCGTTCCACCGCTGATTCTGCAAACACTCCCTAAAGATCTGCCGAACATAAATTCCACCAGTAAAAGAAAAGCAATCTTTTTCAAATCATTGTTGCCGATGATCTTGCTGGCGAACAATGAGATCCAGCGAGAACGTGAACATCTGTTAAAGTTCCAGAAAATCATCGCGCGTGATCAGAGTTTAACGGAAGATCAGCTGCATATTCTATCCTCACTGGCAAAACGTTACGAAGTTAGAACAGACAAAATATGGTCCTCTCAGGCAATCAATGAACTGTTGTTGCGGGTCGATATCATCCCACCTGAGTTGGCCCTGGCTCAGGCCGCCAATGAATCAGCCTGGGGAACCTCGCGTTTTTCCCAGGTCGCCAACAACCTGTTCGGTGAATGGACTTTCCAACCGGGGACCGGCATTGTTCCGACTGGCCGTCCTGAAGGGGCAACCTACGAAGTGAAACGTTTCGAAAACGTTTATGAATCGATCCGCTCATACTTGCGCAACCTGAACACGCATTTCGCTTACTCGGAGCTGCGACAAATACGCGCTGAAAGCAGAGCCGCCGGAGCGCCGCTAGATGGGGCAAAACTGGCAGAAGGACTTTTCCGTTATTCCATCCGCGGTGAGGAATATGTCAAAGACCTGCAATCACTGATTCTCAAGAACCGCCTGCACCGTTTTGCCAAAGTCAACCTCAGGGCCAGCAGCTGAAGTCAGTCCCCTTCCATCGACGGCCGGAAAATCAGCATTTATCCATAGATGACTGTACCAATGCCAGCCGCCTTCCCGACCGGGAACGGTCAGCGTATATTTATTACGGCGTCCCGTTAAAGCTTTCTCGGCAACAACTTTGTACCAACCGGCTTGTCCGGCAACCGGCGCGATCCGGCAGCTGTTCTCTCCTTGTACGAAGCAGTTCATACGACTCAGATCAACATCATCATTTATAATGTTCAGCGTCAAATCCGGCGGGTTACTCAGGACAACCGGGCTGACAGGGTTTTCTACCGGAACAACCAGGGGCTTCATTGAAAGCTTATTTATAAACCCTGCAAGAGTGGCATAAGGGCCTCCCATCGGGAAACGTGGTAGTGTATAAAGATCATGGGTCGAATGAATCACCCCCGACTGTTGAGCCAGCGCAGCCTTAAAACCCAACGATTTAACAACATCGATCACTTCGACAGAATACTCCCCATAGGGGTAAACGAACAGCTCGGGGACCTTACCAAGCTGCGTCATAAACTGCTGTTCCGCCTTTTTGAGATCTTCGATGATTCTCTGCCGCCACTCTTCCTGAGTTTCTTCCTGTTTCTTTTCCACCATATACGGATGGCCAGCCGTATGGTTGCCGATTTCAACTCCTTCTTGTTGTAACGCCCGGAGTTGTGTCCAGTCAAGATAGCCTCGACTGCCGACGGCATCGGTATTGACAAACAGGGAAATCGGGAAGCCGTATTGACGGACAATCGGCATGGCGACATCGGCAAAAGAGCGGTAAGCATCATCCACGGTCAACACAGCACCTTTAGCGGGCAGATTTTCCCCTGACCGCAAACGGCGAACCACTTCACCGATCGACAGCACGGTGT
>WTCI01000264.1 GCA_013138655.1 Desulfuromonadaceae bacterium
GGGCATCGGAACCATGGGTGGCATTCTCGCCGATTGAAGCACCGAACTCTTTACGCAGAGTTCCTTCAACCGCCTCAGCCGGGTTGGTTGCACCCATCAGATCACGCCACTTTTTGATCGCGCCCTCCGCTTCCAGACAGATGACAATACAGGGGCCACTGCTCATGAAATCGGTCAACTCACCAAAGAAGGGACGCTCTTTGTGGACGGCATAGAAACCTTCCGCCTCAACCTTACTCAAATAGAGTTTCTTCAAACCGACAACTTTGAACCCTTCAGCATAAATACGAGCGAGAATTTTGCCGGCGTAGCCGGCAGCAAAAGCATCGGGTTTGATGATTGAAAAAGTTCTTTCCATGGCGGGTTTCCTCCAATATGTCGAGTTGTTAGATGGTCATTAGCGAGGCGCTTTGTAGCATCCCGTCGGGCCCCTGTCAAGAGCTTAGCCCGCCTGTTGTGCCAACCCCTGTAGTACCGGAATCGCCTTGCGTAACGCCGTCCCCCGATGACTGATGCGATTTTTGATTTCAAGGGACAATTCGGCCATGGCTTTACCATATTCCGGCACCATGAAAAGGGGGTCGTAGCCGAAGCCGCCATCACCCCGCTCACCCCGCATGATCAAGCCGGCGACCTGACCGAAAAAAGTTTCGCAGCGACCATCCGGCCAAGCCAAAGCGATGACGCAGTGGAATGCAGCCTGCCGTCGTTCATCAGCCACATCAGCCAAATCCGTAAGAAGCTTCGCATTATTGGCGGCATCATTCCCCTGCTCACCGGCGTAACGTGCCGAATGCACCCCGGGAGCACCATCCAGCGCATCCACCACCAGACCACTGTCATCGGCCAAAGTCACACAATCACTGAACACGGCCATCTGCAGAGCCTTTTTCCGGGCATTCTCTTCGAAGGTCACACCATCCTCGACAACCTCGGGTGGATTATCCAGCTGATCGAGCCCGACAACCTCGATTCCGCTGTCGTTCAGGAGGTGACGAATCTCTTTCAGTTTCCCCTGGTTTCCTGTCGCGACCAGTAGTTTCATCATCGGCTGACCAAGGCCTGCTGCTGCAAAACTGTCAACTGTGCACAACCCTGCAGAGCCAGATCACGCAAAGCATCCAGTTCTTCCGGAGAAAAAGGCTCCTCTTCTGCCGTCCCCTGAACTTCGACAAACTTACCGGAACCGGTAATAACGAAGTTCATGTCGACTGCCGCCTTGAAGTCTTCATCATAATCCAGATCAAGTAGTGGTTTTTTATCGACAATGCCGACACTGATCGCTGCGACACTGTCCTTCAAGGGGACCTTTGTCAGGACGCCTTTTTCAACCAGTCCGGCAAAAGCGTCGTAAAGCGCAACATAGGCCCCGGTGATCGAGGCGGTACGGGTACCACCATCAGCCTGCAGGACATCACAATCGATCTGCACGGTCATTTCCCCCATGGCTTCAAGATCAGTGATGGCACGCAAAGAACGCCCGATCAGGCGCTGAATTTCCTGGGTCCGACCGGAAACCTTTCCCTTGGCTGCTTCACGCACAGAACGGGTATGGGTCGAACGGGGCAGCATGCTGTATTCGGCGGTGACCCAACCCCGGCCTTCACCGCGCATGAAAGGCGGAACCCCCTTTTCAACCGAAGCATTGCACAAAACCTTGGTTTCCCCGCAGCAGACCAGCACCGAACCTTCAGCATAACGGGTGAACCGCCGCTGAAAGCTGATCGGTCGGAGTTGATGGGGTTGGCGGTCGTCAATCCGCTCTTGCTCGAGACAATTCATTTATCGCTCTCCTTTGAGTTGCTTGGCATAGCTTCGAATCCCCTGGAAAAGCGCTTGCACCAGTTGATTCTGATATCTGTCGTCCTGCAGTTGCAGGAGCTCTTCCTCGTTGCTCAGGTAGCCAAGCTCAATCTGCACCGTCGGCAAACTTCCCCGCCCAAGATACAATAGTGGCGACGGGTAAATACCATTCACCTGGATACCAGCCTCACGCAGCGATAAAGCCAATTGATTCGCCAGTTTCAAACTGGGGCTATCAACACTTTTGTTTGTTTCCTGCTCGGTAGCCAAGGAGTTGGCGACCCCTTCGGAGCGAACAAAAAGGTTAACGCCACGCGGCTCTGGAGAAAGTGAAGCCTGAGCGTGAATCAACAACCAGAGGTCAACATCCTCCTTCAAGGCTGGTTCGAGTCGCTGTTCAAGAGACAGTTCATAATCACCGTCACGACTCGGGTATATTGTCACCCCGAGCTTCATTTTCAACTGCTTCGCCAATTTCCTGGCAACTTGCAGGTTCAACTCTTTTTCTTTGAATCCCGAAGCGGCGATAACCCCGGGATCCAATCCGCCATGCCCGGCATCTATGGCCACCGCACGGACCAGAGGACCACTGCTTTTGGTCTTTTTATTCAACAGAAAGGCGAAGAGTTGCTCCAGGGTATTTTTCTCTTCGGCAACCGGAGTGTCGCTATCAGGATCAAGATTTCGGAAATAGATCGGCTGGCCGACCAGCAAGAACAGTTGGTTGAGAATAAAATGATCGGTGACCCGCAAACGCCCGTCGATAAAGCGAGGCTTTTCCCGGAGTGGATAATAGTTGCCGGCTAATTTCAGGAAACTGCTGGCCGGAGAGATTTCCGCCCAACCCCGTCGGGTGCGAATGCTGAAGGTATGCTTTATCGAGTTCCAATGACCGCTCAGACCAACCGCATCAAGGACATCCTCGATGGCAATATAAGGAACCCCTTTTTGTTGATAGACATCTTGCAGAAGAACAGGGTTCTTACCGCGCGGGGCAATCTCAACGGCAGCCCGGAGAGGTATTGCAGAAAACATCAGTAGCAGTAGCAGCAGGATTTGACGCACGATTCGCTCCCCGGAAAACCATCCGGCTATAACTCGTGTCCATCCGGAAACTCCGGATGGACACGATGAAGTTTTCATATGGGAAACGGGAATTTTCGCAAAATCAAGAAAATCAAGTGGTTATGTGAAGGCGTACCTCGGTACGCCGCACAAGTGAGCACGCTGATTGGCGCCGAGATCGCGGGAAAGGACCGTTTCCGGATGAAAGCTAACGCAGCTTTAGTTCGTCTGTCAATCAAGATGCACTCGCAAAAAGTCTTAGACGGCGAAGCAGCGTCAAACATTGTCAGAGATCAGCGGCTCACCGGGAACGGAATCAAGGTTCAGGGCTTTGAACAAACGACGGGTCAGCAAACGTTCCAACTCCTGTTGAGCGTTTTCATCCTCTGCCATGTCCCGCATCTGCCCCCCGGCAACCATACCGTGCCCACCAGCAGTTCCCAATCCCTCGACCATCTGTTGTATCACCTCCCCAAGGCGGGCATCTGCGTTGAGCGAACGCATCGAGAGAATCTGCATCCCATCATACCAGCCGATCCCGAGGACATAATCAACACCTTGCTGTCGCAATAAAAATTCGGCCAGTTCTGCAACCAAATCGGGATTTTCAATGCGGCGCAGGTTAAAGACCAGGACAGGTCCATAGACAAGGGAGTTTTCGATTGCGGTACGGAAGGCAGAAAAATACTCGCGCGGCACCTGGGGGTGAATAATATCGAAAAGAATGCGGTTATTCGACAACGGCAGCAGTTTCCGGTACGCCTCGCGATCAGCCTTGGACCATTCACGTCCCAGGTCCTGTGTTTCCGATTTGATCGCATAAAAAAGGCTGGTCGCCAATCGAGTATTGATCGAAACCTTCTGTGCACAGAGGTATTCGTAAAGGATCGTTGCCGAAGCACCGTAATGTTCACGAATATCAACCCAACAAACTTGCGACAGGGCAGATTTGGGCGCGTGGTGATCGATTACCAGATGGACGGGGCGCCCACTCGGGAAGGAGTTGTTCCCGGTGTCCGGCTGAGTGTTGACCATGCAGACAACGGCAAATTCGTCGAGAGCAAGCGTGCAGATAGGCACCAGGGGGATCTCCAGAAGCTCGACCATATTGCGGTTTTCACTGCGGCCAACCACGCCGCCATGGGCAATCACAGCATCCTGGCCGGTTTTGACCAGCAAAAGATGACGTAAAGCGACTGCTGCGGCAATCGAATCGGGATCGGGATTATCGTGGGTCACGATTAACACCCGCCCGCGGCCACGAACCCATTCAATGAACTCACTGACTGAATCAGTATCCAGAGAAATAACCGAGCAGCTATCAGCCCCCGAAACCGTTCTGCCTTTCGCCATAATTATTTCTCCTCCTTGGAGACCGTTTCAGTCTCCTTGACCGCCGTCATCACAATAGCAACGGCCTGCTCGGGAGTCTCGGCAGTGAAAGTATCCGGCAAATCGGACCAACTGCCGAGCTGAACAACAGTTTTGCCAAGCTTCAAACCGATCGCCATCTCCGACAACGTTCCATATTCCCCCTCAATAGCAATCAGAGCTTCTGCCGTATGAGCAATAATGACATTTCGTGCATGCCCCATGTTTGTCACTATCGGCAGGGTCACATAAGGATTTGCGGTCATCGTTGACGTTCCCGGCAAAATACCGATGACATCACCACCCGCTTCGGCGCAGCCGCGGGCCGCCGCCTCCATCACCCCACCCAAACCGCCACAAACCAGCACGGCCCCCTGTTCAGCCAGCAGTTGCCCGACTCTACGAGCGACGAATTCACCGGTCGCTGACGCACGACCTGCGCCAATGACACCAATGATTATTTTCCGGGGAGTTTTTCTCATGATTGATTCACAAGCGATCTTTCAACCGCCGCAGCAGTAAGCTGTTGGCAACCACCGACACGCTGGAAAAAGCCATAGCCAACCCGGCAAATTCGGGTTTAAGATAAAGACCCCAAAGAGGATAGAGCACGCCGGCAGCCAGGGGAACGCCCAAAAGGTTGTAAAAAAATGCCCAGAACAGATTCTGTTTTATTTTACGTAAGGTCTGCCTCCCCAGACGGATACCACGCTCGATATCGCACAAATCACCACCGACCAAAATCAAGTCACCGGTCTCTTTAGCAACATCGGTGCCACTCCCGATAGCAATCCCGATATCGGCCTGTGCCAAGGCCGGTGCATCGTTAATCCCGTCCCCGACCATGCCGACCAGCAGACCCTGTTGCTGATATTTTTTGACTGTCAGTAGTTTCTGCTCGGGGAGAACCTCCGCCTCAACCTGATCGATACCGATCTGCGCAGCGACAGCTTCCGCGACAGATCGCCGGTCACCGGTTAACAACACTGTACGAATCCCCAGTTTTTTTAACCCGGTGATCACTGTTGCAGCATGAGGTTTTAAACTGTCAGCAAGGGCAATAATCCCTTTTAATCGGCCATCGACGGCCAGAAACACCTGTGTTTTCCCCGCTGTCGTTAATCTTTTAATGGCCGGTGCCCCAGCAGATAAATCACAGGCATTGTCTTCCAGTAACTTCTGCCGTCCGCAAAGAACCTGTCGCCCAGACACCTGTCCTTTGAGCCCCAGACCACCAACTTCTTCAACTTGCGCAACCACTGACCATTTCAAACCCCGCTTGCGAGCTTCCGCAACGATGCTTTTTGCCAGGGGATGATTGCTGCCGGACTCAAGTGCCGCAGCAAATTGTAAAAGTTGTTCTTCAAGACATTCGTCGAAACAGACCAGTTCAGAAACCGTAAAATCACCACTGGTCAATGTTCCGGTTTTGTCGAGCAATATTATCTGCAACTTGGAAATCTGTTCCAGAACTGAGGCTTTTTTAAAAAGAATCCCTCGCTCAAGCCCGACTGAACTGCCGACCATAATCGCCGTCGGGGTTGCCAGGCCAAGAGCACAGGGGCAGGCAATGACGACAACCGCGATGGCCATCTGAAAAGCAAACAGAAAGGTGCCGGCCGCCAGCAGGTACCAGCTGAAAAATGTCAGTAACGACAGGACGACAATTGTTGGAACAAAAAAATTGGCGACCCGGTCAGCTAACCGCTGAATCGGGGCCTTGTCCCCCTGGGCCTCTTCAACCAGACGGACAATCTGAGCCAGCACTGTCTGCTCACCAACCCGAACAGCTTTAATCAAAAGCCGCCCGGAGCGATTGATAGTCGCACCAGTCACTTCCGCTCCTGTTGATTTGTCGACCGGAACAGCTTCACCCGTGATCATCGACTCATCAATCGCAGCCGAACCTTCAACCACCACGGCGTCCACCGGAATTTTTTCGCCGGCACGAACCAGTAACAGGTCACCGGGCTTGATCCGGCTTGCCGGAACGTCCTCTTCTCTCCCATCAACCAGCAAAACGGCATGATCCGCCTGCAATTTCAACAGGTTCCTCAGGGCAGCGCCAGCCCGTCCCTTGGCTCTGGACTCAAGCCATTTGCCGAAACGGATAAACAAAATCAGCATGGCACTGGTTTCAAAAAAGACCGTTGCATCATCCCCGAGCATTCCGCTCAACGCCAGGAGCGAATAACCATAAGCGGCAGTGATACCAAGGGAAACCAGCAGATCCATATTGGCTGCCCGGTTCTTCAGCGATTTCCAGGCACTTTGATAAAACCCCAGGCCGGCCGTAAACTGGACAAGAGACGCCAAAGCAGCATTGATCAATATTGTTCTCTCGCCAAACACGGGGACAAACATCAACAGCATGATCGGCAATGCTCCGGTCGCCGCTATCAGCACAAGCCGCAACTCTCGAGCAGCTTCATCGTCATGATCAGGCATTTTATCAACCGGCCCGGCCTGATAGCCGGCCGCTGCGACTGCGGCATAAACATCAGCAGCAGAGACTAACTGCGGATCATACTTGAGCTGACCAAAAACTCCCGCTAAATTGACAGTCACATCCTGCACCCCGTTCAAGGTGTTGAGTTTTTTTTCAATCGTTGCGGCACAGGAAGCACAACTCATCCCGACAATTTTAAAGCGAAGCGGCTCTAAGTCCGCGGCTGATACCGGAGGGCCTGAAACCGATTTTGAAGTGTCAGGCTCCACAGGATTTTCCGTCTGATAACCGGCTGTGGCGAGAGCCTGACGGATCTCACCGAGAGGGTGCTGAATTGGTTCAGAGAAGACGATCTTTGCCAGCTGTTCGGACAGGGACACTTCAACATGCTCGACCGCAGCAAAGCCTTGAATAATACCGGTGACCTTGGCGACACAGTTCGAACATTTCATGCCGTAGACCGGAATGTTAATCTGTTTCGTTTTCATATGCGTCAACAATGATGGTCTCGTAAAAAAGAATACGATGGCTAAGCAAAAATTTCGACCTACAAGGCGTAGTGGTTTTTCAGGGGCGAAGGCATACATGGTATGTCGAGATCCTGAAAAACTGCTGCAACACCGGAGGGCGGACTTTTTGCGACGCCATCAACAGTGGATAATATCGACCACCCCGTCTGCCAGTTCTTCCAACCCCTCGGGGACACCCCAAGGTGAACTGTCAACAGCAAGAACCGGAACCCGCAGTTTTTCGGCAAGGTCCGTCAGGGTCAGGTCATCTAACAACAGTTCCTCTCCCTCTTTAAGTATGACATCGGGAATCAACACCCCTTGGCCAAGATCCTGCCCTTGCAACTGC
>WTCI01000077.1 GCA_013138655.1 Desulfuromonadaceae bacterium
CGATGCGGCAGTACAGCAGGCGCAAAACAATCCTGCCGGAACCCTGCAAGTTCTGGAGGCGATACTCAAGGAAGCGCTGGGGAGTCCGTCCGGGATTGATTCCGACGCTCTCGGTTTCACAGAGCGCCAGAGTTCGGATAGCGGAATATTGACCGGCAACGCTTTAACCGATGCTGATGTCGCCGATTTGCATAATGACACCGTTTTTCTGCTTTCGCTGGATAACGGACCGTCGCAGTTGATCAAGGTTGAAACGGATACGGCAGATACGATCGATGAATTGATTGTCAATGTGAATGCCGCGTTGTCGGTCGCTTTTGCGGCAAAGGTTCAAGCGCGTCGGACCGGCAATGACGAGATTGAATTTTATACGTTGGACAGTGAGTCACTCGCCATCAGCAATCCTATCGATTTTTCTATTTATCAAGATGGTGACCTGCAGATGTTCCGCATCGATTTTGGCCTGGGGATCGGTTTTACGGAAGCTCTGGATGTGGAATTCGATTTAGGTGATTCCGGCATATTGTCGGGTGCGGCCGGTCTGGAAGCTTCCGGCGCCATCGATTTTGCACTCGGTCTCGGTGTTGATCTTAATAATCCCAGCGATGTTTATCTGTTTGATTCCAGCATCACCGGTCAACTCGAAGCGATCGGTAATGATCTTGCCTTCCGTGCCGGAATTGGACCGGTTGGTGTGTTTATTAATGGCGGTGAAGTTCAGGTCGGTGGTGATATCGGCAACAAACTGTTCAGCCTGGGACTCGACTTTGATAACGACAACGCAACGAGGAACGGGCGCAAACTGATTTCGGATATCGTCTTGGCGGACGACTTTTCGGCTGAATTCAGTGGCTCTATTGCTGCGGATCTACCGGTCTACTTTCCTTCCGAATCTCTGCATAAAGGGTCTGTTGTCTTTGCCGCGAGTCTGTCAGTGGATGAGGATGGCAACCTTGTAACCACAAGTGATCTGGGTGCAGTAGATACGACTGGAGCCGATATCGCTATCGGCGATCTGTTCACCTTCGACTTAAATGAATTGAGTCTTATGGACAATATGCTGCTGGCCGTGGACGGCATTGATGCTTTCCTCGAAGGCTTGCAGGATGTGTTGGATGGTGAGGTATTCGGATTACCTCTGCCGTTGATCGGTGACAAACTCTCTGACGGTGCACGGTTTATCGAAGATTTCCGTGATGATTTTATCGACCCCTTCCGCGATGAAATCGAAAACTTGACCGAGCAGGACGAGAATATCGTTTCCGAACTGCTTTATGATCTGCTCGGGCCGGGTGGAATCGGTCTGTTGTTGGATGCGAATGCTGACAACATCATCACCATTGACGATATCATTTTGGATACCAATATCGATGTCAACGATGCTGATCTCGAAAATGATTATATGCAGTGGAATGTGCTGTTGGGACAGAATCTGGATCTTGGCACCGGCATCGGTTTCGATCTGGGAATTCCCGGTTTGGGACTGGCAACCGAGGGTGATATCAACCTGAACCTGGGCTGGGAGCTTGCGTTCGGTTTCGGAATTTCATTTGAAGAAGCCTTCTATCTTGATGTTTCTGACGACAGCGAATTGGAAGTCGCCCTTGAAGTCACGCTGCCGGACTTCGGCTTAAGTGGGCAATTGGCCTTTTTGCAGTTGGATGCCTCCGGAAACAAAAATCTGCAGGGAGAGGATCTTACCCACTTCATCGCTCAATTCGGGGTCGATGTTTATAACAAGAATGATGAGAACGACGAGCGATTGGCCTTCTCTGAACTGGGCAGTCTTGGTTTGGACGCCGGTGTTGCGGGTGAGGCTATTGTTGATCTGCATCTGGAATTGAAACTAAACAGTGAGCTGATACCGGGGGTTGACGGTGTATTCCCTAAGATTGTAGCTGAGTTTTTCCTTGATTGGAGTATCGATGCCGATGATGCCGCGGATGGTTTGCAGCTGGTGTCTTTTTCGGATCTGTCTACCAATCTGATTAAGGATGGTCTGGAGATAGTCGAATTCCAGGATGCTTCACTCGACCTCGGTTCTTTCGTCAGTGACTTCGTTGAACCGGTCTTGAGTGTTGTGCGGGAAGTCACTGATCCGCTACAACCGATCATCGATATACTCACCACACCGTTGCCGGTCATCTCCGATATCGGGCCGGATATGACGATTCTCGATCTGGCTGAGATGACCGGAGTGGTGAATGCCGGCCTGATCCAATCGATCGCTGATATGATTACTCTTATCAACGGGATTCCACTCGGGGCGGAATCCCTATTGCTGAACTTCGGTGATTTTACTATTTACAATCGGGATGAAGATCCCGATCTGGACCTTACCGATCCCAACGAAGATGTGCAGAGCAAGGTTGAAATCCCGGATATTGAAGCTCCCGCAATCCCGAATGACGGCAGTAAAACGTCAGGCTTTGTCGACAAAATAAAATCTGCCGGTGATTTCGATATCCCAATCATCAATGATCCTTCGCAAATTTTCAATCTGCTGCTGGGAAAAGATGCGGTCTTGCTGACTTATGATCTACAACCCTTGGTTGCAGAATTTACCTATAAACAGAGTTTCCCGGTTTACGGACCGCTGGCAGTTGCCATTTTCGGAGAAATTGCCGCGGAAGCTGATTTTGCTTTCGGATTCGATACCTACGGGATCAGCCAGTTTGCAGATAGCGGTTTCCGCAATCCGGCACTGATCTTCAACGGTTTTTATATCAGCGATACCGACCTGCCGACCGGCGAATATGGTACCGATGTGCCGGAACTGACTCTGTCTGGCGGCTTTGGCGCAGCGGCTGAACTCAACCTGGGGATTGCCAGTGCCGGTGCCGGTGGCGGCGTATTTTTTGATGTGTTTTTCAATCTTTTCGATCCGAGTCACGATGGCAAGGTGCGTGTTCCCGAGGTGATTAATAGTGTCATCAATGAATTCCGCTATGGCAGTCCGGTATTTGCACCGATGGCGATGTTTGATGTCAGTGGCGAAGTTTATGCGCAGTTGTTTGCCTACATTGAGTTCCTGTTCTTCGAAATTGAATTTGATATAACGCCGCCGCTGACCATAGTGGAATTCGATATTCCGTTTACCCGAGTGCCGACTTTGGCAACCGAGTTGGATGATGGTGTTCTGCAATTGAATATGGGCGAGTTTGCCTCGCAACGGCTCAACAATAATACCATCGACGGCAATGAGGTTTTTGTTGTCAGCGGAAATGGCAGCACAGTCAACGTGTCTGCAACCTTCGGCGGCACAACCTTTACCCAGACTTTCAAAGGCGTTTCGAAAATACTGGGTTTGGCAGGCGAGGGTGACGATGTCATCGATTTGAGGGGGTTGAATAGTTCGTCCATTGAATTCGAACTGGACGGCGGAGTCGGCAACGACCAAATATTGCTCAGTCCTGCAGCTTTTGGTGCAGCGGTTGTCACTGGTGGAGTCGGCGATGATCTGATTGTTGGCGGCAGCGGCAATGATCAGCTTTATGGCGGTGCCGGCAATGATCGTATCTTTGGTGGTTTTGGATTTGATGTGCTCTTCGGTGACGAAGGTGAGATCGCCTATCTGGAGGGCCTCGATGCAGGAGGAAACCTTATTGTTCTGACCGATACACAGGGGAACAAGCTCGTTGATTACACCCGTTCACGGGTCAAGGTTACTGATGGTGATGATTTGATCGATGGTGGAGCGGGTGCCGATCAGATCTTTGGTGGCGGCGGTGAAGATGATCTGCGTGGCAGCACAGGTAACGATTTGCTCATTGGCGATGGCGGGATCCTGCGCAGTCAATTAACGATCACAGCGAAAAACGAGGTTGCCCCAGAAAACTATCAACTTGACGACGATGCAGTGCTGGAATTCATGCTCGATGGTGAGAATCTTCTGTTTACTTTGCTTGCAGCAGATACTGTCGGGAACACAACCCTTGAAGCGTTGATTGCTGATATCAACAACCAGTTAGCGATAACGGAAGGGATTGACGGGCGCATCATCACGGAAGCGGATGCAGACGGCACAAGTATTCTCTTTAGGGCAGTTGGCGAGATACTTGAGTTCAGGGTAAAGGGAGCGAATGAGATCGCGGTTGCCGGGCTTGGTTTTACTCCATTTTTCAAAAAGGTTTCTGTGCTGGATGATACCACTCGCGGCGATGGTAAGGCCGACATCCTGTCCGGTGGTACCGGAAACGATGTCATTTTTGCCGGTCGCGGCAATGACGACATCTTCGGCGACGCTGGTGATGATCAGCTGTACGGTGAAGATGGTTTTGACCTGATCTACGGCAATGACGGCAATGACAGTCTTTTCGGTGGTGAGGATAACGACCGGCTGTCAGGTGGTGCCGACGATGATCATATCGAAGGTGGTGCCGGTAACGACCAGATCTGGGGCGACTGGATGGTCGGGGAAATTATCTCCGGTGTTGCCGGTGTCGACAGTGTCTGGGGCGGGACCGGGTTGGACACTATTTTCGGTGGTGCTGCAGGCGACTTTCTGTTTGGCGACAGTGACCCGGACAAGATTTTCGGTGAGGCGGGTAACGATACGATCGATGGCGGCCATGGCGCCGATAAGATTTTTGGCGGGA
>WTCI01000012.1 GCA_013138655.1 Desulfuromonadaceae bacterium
ACAAGGGCTGCGTGCGCTGTTCCCGAGTTTTTTCCTGCTTGCCGGCATAGCTTATGATGCTGTTTGGGGCTAGGAATCTGTCGGACTTAACAAGAACCTACTGCGAAATTAGCTGATCGGCCCAAATTCATGGCAATTTTCGACGAATAGCCCTGCTATTCGCTCTCAAATTCCCATAAATCTGATCTCGAACATCCAATTTCTCGCTACGGCTCGTCAAGTCCGACAGACTCCTAGGAGGCTGTCCGAGAATACAAGAACCTACTGCGAAACCGCCTGATCGGTTCATATTTCCGTAAGTTTTCGACAAATAGCGGTGCTATTTGCTCTCAAACCTACGAAAATCTGCCCTCGAACAGCCGATTTCTCGCTACGGCTCGTATTCTCGGACAGACTCCTGGTCCGGCAGGGTCAGTGTCCGTTCCTTGAAAAACTCCTTTAAACGTTCCTGGTCAAGGGTTTCCTCCTCAACCAGTCTGTCCGCGAGAGCTTCCAGGACATCACGGTTTTCGCTCAGGATCTGTTCGGCACAATCCTGGCCGGTGTTGACCAGTTTTTCGATTTCCTGATCGATGAGCCAGGCAGTCTTGTCGCTGAAGCTTTTTTCCGACGCAAGTTTGAGCCCGAGAAAGGGGTGCTCTTCGCCGCGCGAGAAACTGAGCGGCCCGATTTTTTCGCTCATTCCCCATTGGCAAACCATCTTTTCGGCAAGATCCATGACCTGCTTGAGATCATTCTGGGCGCCGGTCGAATACTCACCGAAGCAGAGTTTCTCTGCAGCTCTTCCACCAAGGCTCACCGCCAACCGTGCCAGCAGGTAGCTGCTCTGGTAATGGTAGCGATCGTCTTCCGGCAGTTGCTGGGTCATCCCGAGCGCCTGTCCGTGCGGGATGATCGTTACCTTGTGGATCGGGTCGGTGTTCGGCAGGCAGACGGCAACCAGGGTATGACCCGCCTCGTGAATTGCGGTGATATGTTTCTCCTGGTCAGACATGAACAGTTTCCGTTCCATGCCCATCAATTGCCGATCCTTGGCCTGTTCAAAGTGGCTCATGAAGACCTTGTCAGTATCTTCGCGGGCGGCCATCAGGGCGGCCTCGTTGGCCAGACCCTCCAGGTCGGCGCCAACCATGCCGGGGGTCCCTTTGGCGACTATCTCCAGATTCACGTCATCTGCCAGCGGCATGTTGCGGGTGTGAACTTCGAGGATCTTGACCCGGTCGCGCCAGTCGGGTCGCCCAACGACCACCTGGCGATCGAAGCGGCCCGGACGCAGGAGTGCGGCGTCAAGCACATCCGGTCGGTTGGTCGCCGCCATCACGACCACTTCATCATGGGGTTCGAAACCATCCAGTTCTGACAGCAGTTGGTTTAAGGTCTGCTCCCGTTCATCGTTACCGCCGCCCAGGCCGGTACCACGTGAACGCCCGACGGCATCCAGTTCATCAATGAAGATAATGCTCGGGGCATTTTTCTTGGCGTTGGTGAAAAGATCACGAACCCTGCTGGCCCCGACGCCGACGAACAGTTCGATGAATTGCGAAGCCGAAATATTGAAAAAGGGCACCTCGGCCTCGCCGGCAACGGCCCGGGCCATCAGGGTTTTCCCGGTCCCCGGCGGTCCGACCAGCAGGATTCCGCGCGGCATCTTGCCGCCCAGCCGCTCAAATTTGCCGGGATTGCGCAGGTAAGCGATGATTTCCTGCAGTTCCTGTTTTGCCTCTGCCAGGCCCGCCACGTCGCGGAAGGTTTTGCTCGACGCCTCGTGGGTATACATGCGGGCGCCCGATTTGCTGAACTTGTTCAGGATATTCCCGCCCATGCCGCCCTGTTGGCGTGCCCGCTGGAAGATGTACCACCAGACTCCGAAAATAATGATCCAGGGCAGCAGATTGGCCAGGAGGGCGACCCATGTCGCTGTTTTTTCAGGCGGTTCGACATTGACCACGACCTCGTGCTCTTCCAGGAGTGCAATCAATCCCGGATCGCCGAACGGCGGGATGTTGGTGCGGAACCGCTTGTAGGGACGGATCCCTTCGAATCGTGCAGCGACAACATCTTCGGAAGACAGGGAGAGCGGTTCCCAGAAAAGCCCGGACAGACCTTCCCCCTGGAGAGTGACTTCCGCTATCCGATCCCGGACCAGTTCATTTTTAAAGCGGCTGTAGGCGATCCGGGCAACAGGATCCTGTTCAGTGGGAGGGAATATGAGGAGAAACAGGCCATTGACGGCGAACACCAGAACCATCAATAGTAAAATTCTTTGCCAGGGCTCTTTCAGCATCGTAGTAACCAGCTCCTGTGAATGTGTGCTTCTTTCAAGTAAGACAATGTCTGGGCTTCGATTTTCACGTTGCTCTAAGTATACTTGCATCCGGAATGATGGTCAAAAGTGGATGTCTGTGAGTCTATCACTTGCAATTTGAATTCACCATTGCCGGTGGTCTTTCTCGCCCCACCCATTATTGCATCAACGCCGATGATGTAATAAATAGTTGACATTGCGATATTCTTTATCTATTTTTATGCTTCATCGACTATGAAGAGGTGAAGATGTGAGGCTCTCTGAGATTTCCAAAATTGTTGTAGGCCACCCTTTCCGGGGGAGGATCCAAGAGGAAAAAGGGTCGGGAGTGCGTGCCGTCCAGATGAAAGATGTCTCCATTCTGGATGGTATCAATTGGGACACTTGCGTCGAGACTGAACTTGCCGGTAAACGTGAACCGGATTGGTTGATGCCGGGAGATGTGCTGTTTGCTGCTCGTGGTAGCCACAACTATGCCGTTCTGGTTGGTCAAATACCCCAAGAAATACGGGCTGTCGCAGCGCCGCACTTTTATCTGCTCAGATGCAAGCAACAGGAGGTGCTGCCGGAATACCTGGCCTGGTTTCTCAACCAAGGGCCCAGCCAGAGATACTTTCAGCGCGAGGCTGAAGGTTCACTGACCAAGAGTATTCGTCGCAGCGTTCTGGAACACACCCCTATTGCCGTGCCGAGTCTGGAGCGACAGCACGGCATCATCCGCCTCGCCGAAACACTTAAACAAGAACAGCAGATCATCGACCGGCTTATCCGCAACGGTGAAGCCATGATGAATACTATCGCAATCGACCTGTTTGAAGGTTCGAAATAAGGAGGGTACCACAAAGTGAGCACTACTAAGGAAAAAGTCAGCCAGGAGGGCATCAACAAGACCTTGTGGTCGGCGTGCGATACTTTTCGCGGCACCATCAGCGCCGATACCTACAAAGATTTCATCCTCACCATGTTGTTCCTCAAGTACATCTCCGACGTCTGGCAGGATCACTACGACGAGTACCAGAAGGAACATGGTGATGAGCCGGAACTGATCACTGAGATGATGAAGAACGAGCGCTTTGTCATCCCCGAGGTGGTTATCAAGAATGACGACGGCAGCGAGAGGGACCGCTTCTTGGCCAATTTCTACAGTCTGTACGAACGTCGTCACCAGCCGGGCAACGGTGAGCGCATCGATATCTGCCTGCATGAACTGGAAGAGGCCAACGGCACCAAGCTGCGCGATTCCAGCAAGAGTGTTTTTCAGGATATCAGCTTTAATACCGACAAACTGGGGGAGGAGAAGCAGAAGAACACCATCCTGCGCCACCTGCTCGAAGACTTCGCCAAGCCGGAAATGAATCTGCGCCCCTCCCGCGTCGGCTCCCTGGATGTTATCGGCAACGCCTACGAATATCTGATCAAGAACTTTGCTGCCAGCGGCGGCCAAAAGGCCGGTGAATTCTACACCCCGTCCGAGGTGTCCGACCTGATCGCCGAGATTCTCGATCCGCAGCCGGGCGACACCATCTGCGACCCGGCGTGCGGATCGGGGTCCCTGTTGATGAAGTGCGGCCGCAAGATACGCGACAAGTACGGCAAGAAAGACTACGCCCTCTACGGCCAAGAGGCGATCGGCTCCACCTGGTCGCTGGCGAAGATGAACATGTTCCTGCACGGTGAGGACAACCACAAGATCGAATGGGGCG
>WTCI01000300.1 GCA_013138655.1 Desulfuromonadaceae bacterium
ATCCAAGCCTCCCCCCGTGCAGTTTGAGGCGGTAGTAACCACGCTCTGGTTTGGTCGGTTCATTGTCACACACCGCCACCTCGATGCCCTTGAGTTCGATACGCCCCGCCTCAGACTGATCAGGATATTGGCTGCCGATGCGTTTGAAACGATTGAGGCAGACGTGGTCCACCCCATCAAGGGCCATCAGGGTCTCGAAAATATCCGAGCTGTGCAGGTCTTCCCCAAAACGCAGGCGGCCGGGCTTGAATAAGCCTTTCGGCCCGGTGCCCAGGGCCTGTTCGACACTGTGCTGCACCTCGGACTGGAAGTAATGTTTGTTGACGCGGATACTGAGCGACATCGAGATGCCCACCGGTACGGCATCCTGCAGGATCACCTCCTGCCCGGTCATGCGATAGGCATCGAGATAGGGCCGCAGGATAGCGCGGATGCCGGGGTCTAAGCTCCAGTCGGGGGCGCATAAGCCGCGTTCCAGATGGAAGGCCTCAACCTTGTGCTGCAACTTATCCGGATAACTCAGGGCTGCGGCGTCCAGCAGTCGATTGGCCCAGGGGATCACCGCCACATAGACGCTATGCCAGGAGCCGCTCCACTGCTGCCAGGCGGTTGCCCGCAGCACCAGCGGATGATCCTCCAGACGCTCGGCATAGTCACTCAGGGTGACCATGCGCTTCTGGGTGAAGATCTCCTGCGGTCCCGCACGGCGCGCCTGCTCCATCGCCAGCGGATTGGCAAACCAATGTTGTTCCAGGGCCACGCGTAAAATCGCCTGATCGGTCTCGGTCGCATCCAAGGCTCCAGCGGCCTGGGTCTTTTGGATGGCGTCGTAGCCGATCATTGCCAACAGGCGGCGTACCGACTCGGGACGACGCGCTGTCTCCAGAAAGGCCTCGGCGGCCACACGATCCAGTTGATCGGAGAGTTGATCGAGGATGGCGGCCAATTGTTCGACCAGCACCACCTCCATGTCGGCCGGGGTCCAGCGCGTGCGTTCCGGGAAACGTGCGGCCAGTTCTTCGAGCATGAAGAGACGGAAGCCGTCATAATCACGCACCTGCCAATCGAAGTCATCGCCGACCTCGGGCAGGATCTGTGGCAGTTCGACGCGGCGCCCACCGCAATCGGGGCAGATGCCTTCAAAGTACAATTCAGAAACCGGGGTCTCCGCCATCAGCTGCCTCCTGAGAGTGGGATCTCATATGACTCGCTATGCCCGATGGTGGCCAACGCATAAGCGATCCACACCAATAATTTTTCACCTTCGGCATGAACCTTTACCTCTAGGCTCTTAGGATCGACCTCACCCTGCAAGGCATCGCTCAGCGAGTCGATCAGGCGCTTGTGCAGGATCCCGGCCAGTACCGAGCCGTTAGGCTCAAAAATCAAGGCGCGGATACCGGCACCGAACTCGGGGCGGAACACCCGCTCACCGGGCTCGGTGAACAAGACCTGCTCAATCTGTTCGCGCACATGGGCCGCACGACCGGAGGTCGTCGCACCGTCGGCGGTGATACGCAGCGGAAAGGCCAGGTAATCGGGATTGATCAGGCGTGGCATGGGGGTTCTCCTTTGCCCGGGTCAGTAAACTCACTCGAAATACTCATGTCGTCATCACCTTAGTTGACAGGCTCGTCATCTCCCCCTGCGGGATGGGCGGTCCGCTGGGCCCGACTGCGGTGGGGTGGATGTGCGTGGCAAACAAGGTCAAAAAACTGGTACCTTTGATGATGGGTTCACCGCCCTGCCCGCCGAGCATGACTTGGTTGCCTTCAACCACGATCATCTGGCCCTTCACGTTGATGCCGGAGGCCGTCATCTCGATCTTGTTGCCGTTGCTGTCTTCCACCGTGGTACCGGAAGAACTCATGGTGAGCTTGTTGCCGTTGGCATCCTCGAGCACCACTTCGTTGGCATCGGCATCCAGGGTCAGCTTGGCCCCCTGGGCATCGGTCATTGCCACGGTGCCGTTTTCATCGATGGTCAGCTCGGCATTCTGTGGGTGGTGCAGGCGGAATTTTTCGGCACCGTCTTCATCATCGAATTGCAGAACATGCCCGGAGGGGGTCTTGAACACCCGGGTGGTCGGTGGTGACTTGGCCGCCTCGGCCGGCACATCGCCGGTTTGTTGCCAGAAGGTGCCGGTCCAGATCGGATGGGCGACCTCCCCTTCCTCGAACTCCACCCAAAGCTGTGCTCCCACCTCCGGCACCATGAACTGACCCTGATCCGGCAGACCGCCAAACGGCAGACAAGGCAGAGCCCAACCGGTGACCTGATCCCCCAACACCGACGGCACCCGCAGGGTCACCCGGCCCAACTGCTCAGGGTCATCGTTGTCCACCACAAAACCACGGTACTTGCCGTAATACTTGCCTTGGATCTGACGGGCGAGTTGTTGCAGGAGTTCTTCCATCGGGAACCCTAACTTTTCAATGCAAAGACACTAAGGCGCAGAGGGCGTAAAGTCCCTGCTGTGTTGAAAAAACGTAACTATTCAGAACGGGTACTGATGTGCTGGTGCCGCCCATTCCAAGGGCCGCCGATTGAATGAATACATGGCCATCCCTGGGGCTTGACTGTCGCCATCCGGGCGACAGACACCCTTTCCATGGGCATCACCAGCACATCTTGCTGAATAGTTAC
>WTCI01000242.1 GCA_013138655.1 Desulfuromonadaceae bacterium
GCATTCTGCTTGTTACGCTTTACTGCCGATTTATGATTGGCCACGTTCTTTTCTCCTTGATTTGTTTATAAACAGACTGACAAAGTGTCGGGATAATAGTTGTGTCATTATCTTCTGTCAAGTTAGAAATTGATAATTTCATATAAATTTTATCGTAGCTTCAATCGGTTAACAATTTTAATCTTGGGATTAATTTTCTTAAATGTCATCGCAGAAAAAAATTGCAGTCGCAACCATGGTGATGGCTTTTGCAACATCACTCAGTCGGGTTGCGGGACTGATCCGAGACGTGATCGTCGCCCGTCTTTTTGGGGCAGGATTTGTCACGGATGCTTTTTTTATGGCGTTTACGATCCCCAACTTGTTGCGACGTTTTTTCGGTGAAGGATCGCTGACCGCGGCATTTGTGCCTATTTTTTCTGAAGTTTTTCATCAGCGTGGCGAAGCTGAAGCGCAACGACTGGCAAACCGCTGTATCTCTCTGTTGCTCCTGGTTATGCTGATTGTCGTAAGTCTCGGGATGCTCTGTTCCCCCTGGATTGTCCAGGGGATTGGCTATGGTTTCAGCGCAGTCGAAGGGAAACTGGAACTGACCAGTCAATTGAATCGATTGATGTTCCCCTATATCGGTTTCGTCTCATTGCTGGCTCTGGTCACCGGGATTCTTAATGTCCGGGGGCATTTTTTCCTCCCCTCGTTATCCCCACTTTTCCTCAACCTGACAATGATTCTCAGCGCTCTGTTGCTGGGTCAGCTTTTCGATCAGCCGATATTTGCCCTGGCCGTTGGTGTCCTGGCGGGTGGCCTGGTGCAGTTGCTGGTGCAGTTCCCGGCATTGTTGAAGTATCGTATTCGTTTCCGACTGGATTTCAATTTTCGCGGTGACAGCCAACTGCACAGGGTTATGACCTTGATGTTGCCTGGTATCGCGGGTGTTGCTATCTATCAGATCAACATCATTGTCTCGCGGCTCCTGGCTTCTTTTTTGCCTGAGGGGAGTGTTTCTTATCTTTATTACGGACAGCGATTGTTTGAATTTCCACAGGGGATTTTTATCGTCTCACTGGCCCAGGCAGCATTGCCCATGATGAGTCAGCAGGCGGCCGAGAAGGACCATCGTGGGTTGCGACAGTCTTTGGTTTTTGCCCTGACATTGATCAGTATTTTTACCCTGCCGGCCATTCTTGGTCTTATTCTTTGTGCCACACCGATTTATTCGTTGTTTTTTCATGGTGGGGAATTTGATCAACAGGCCCTGAAAAATACCGCTCTGGCACTGATCTGTTATGCTCCCGGCCTCCTCTTCGTCGGTTACAGCCGCATTGCTTCGCAGACCTTTTATGCCCTTAAAGACACCCGAACACCGGTTATTATCTCTTTCTGGACACTGCTGGTCAACTTCTTTGCCGCTCTGCTGCTGATGCGGTTTTATCAGCATCTGGGATTGGCCAGTGCGCTGACGATTGCATCATTTTTTAACGCTGCAGCACTGCTTTGGTTATTGAGACGTAAAGTCGGGCCATTATTCCAGAAAGCGCTCTGGGTGCCTTTATTGAAATCACTCCCGGGTTGTCTGTTGATGGTTTTTGTTGTCAGCATTGTTTTGAGCGGTGCGGACTGGCAACAAACGGGTGAGACCCTCTGGAAGGCCGCTGTGCTTTTTGCCGCAGTTGTCGCTGGTGTTTTGACTTACCTGGGTTGCTGTCTGGTCTGTGGAATCGATGAGGTTCGTCAGGGCTGGCAGTTGTTACGCGGCCGTCATGCGGGTTAATCTCGATGAAAGTAACCGGAGTTACCGCTCAATATGCTGCTCGGGTTTTTGCCGGGGATTGGCTGCTTGACTTTGCCGCAGCCATTCCCCGGATCAAAAACGACCGATGTGAATTTCGCCCCGTTGTATTTTCTTTTCCAGCCAGTTTTGTAATGTCCCTTTAAAAATCTTTCTAGTGGCCGGCGTTAACAGGCAGAAGCCGATCAGGTCAGTACAGAAGCCGGGAGTCAGCAACAGCAGACCGCCGGCAAGGATCATTGCGCCGTCAATCATTTCCACGGCGGGGACACGACCCTCGTTTAAATCCTGTTGAATTCTGTTGATCAGGTTGAGCCCTTGGCTTTTTGTCAGGTAGGCACCGGCAACTCCGGTGATAAATATTAAGGTGACGGTGGCGCCGACACCAATCTGTCGACCGGCTTCAATGAGTACATATAGCTCAATTATCGGCACCAGGGTGAAGAGAATGAGAAGTTTTATAAACATGATCAGGCACTTTCATAAAAAAGTATAAATTAAAAAAATTCGCTATCTGGTATCCGCCATTTTTAAACGACATAAAATCGTAAGTATATGAAATAACATGATAAACTTTAGTGCCTAAAAAGTAAGCAAGTAGCAGGGGAGCGCGGGGTTTACCGACCTTGAACTTTTCTTAACAGGGTTATGAACAAGTTATGCACAGTTTTTGTGGAAGATCCCTAAAACCGATTGTTTTTCGGCAACTTCAGGATTCGACACCTTATTACAGGTTATTTTCTGAGTCAATTTCAGCAATGAGCTGAGTGGTTTTTTTTCTGAGCAGGTCTTCACTGTCGAGACCAATGGTTGTGGTGAGTTGTACCAGAGCAAAGAGGACTTTGGCCAGTTCATCTTCTAGCGCCGGTTTCATCGCTTGATCACTGGAGAGTGAAGGGCGTACCCGGTGGAGTTGCAGGATTATTTGATCAACCAGTTCACAGGGGGAGAGACATGGGAGTGTTTTTACAGTTTTAGACGCCCTTTTTAAAGCTGGAAGAGTTTTCGGCAGGCGTTGCGCCAGTTTGTTTGATTGGCCTCGTGCCGCACGCTCCTGTTGTTTAATTTCTTCCCAGCGCTCTTCTTGTCCGGTGTGGCCGGCGTCTGAAAAAATATGCGGATGGCGGCGGATTAACTTTTGACTGATTGATTGTGCGACATCGGAGAGTGAGAATTCGTTTCGTTCACTGAAAATCTGTGCTTGAAAAACGACCTGAAGCAAGAGGTCTCCAAGTTCATCGCAGATTTCCCGAGGCTCTTCATTATCTATCGCTTCCAGCAACTCGTAGGTTTCTTCCAGGATATGTTTTTTAAGGCTCTCAGGCGTTTGTTCGCGGTCCCAGTGACAGCCTTGCGGGGAACGGAGTAACGCCATAATGGCAACCAGGTTTTGAAGGGCATCTTGCTGGTTTTCAGCAGCCATTTGAGAAGTCCTTTTGCTGGGATTGAAGGTATTCAAAATCGTGCGTCTTGGTCACTGTCCATGGTATTAAATATCGTACTTATCAATAGCATTTTTCACGCGAAAAAAACTTGCAAATGACCTTATGGTGAGCTAATAAACTCGCCGTTCTCTGTCGAATATGACAGCCCTTTTCCCTTGACATGGTTGAAGCACTCTTTATAATGTTCACTTTTGCTCTGGAGCTGACCGTTGCGTCTCAGGTTGCAAGATATAGAAGATGGTCCTCTGAAAAAAGAGCTTTATTGCTCACCATCCGAATTTCCTGTTTTGCGGGGGATGGAAGAGCGCCATGAAGCCCGTTTTTGTGATCCGCTTTTTTTTCAGCTGCGAGTTCAGAAATCCGGACAGATTGTTGAAGTAGATGGTCAGCTGACTGCTGAAGTAGAGCTTTCTTGTGGTCGCTGTTTGCAACCTTATGAGCAACGGATTACGGGAGCTTTTTCCCTGACATTTACTCCTCACCCTAGTGCCGAGGAAGTTCTTGATGGTCGTGAAGGGGATGAGGTTGAACTGGAAACTGATGAGCTCGGTCTGGTTTATTATCAGGACGATTTCATTGATCTGCTGCATCCTTTGCAAGATCAGCTGGTCATGGCTCTACCGATCAACGCACTCTGCAGTGAGGATTGTTTGGGTCTGTGTCCGAAGTGTGGTGCTGATCTGAATCACGAGACCTGTGATTGCGTTAAAAAGCCATTTAATAATAGATTTTCCGCGCTGGCCGGAATCAAATTTAATTCATCTGAAAATTAGGGACACGCAGGCATTTGCCTGATCCATCAACATGACGCTGAACGTGGATGTTCGGTTGTAAGGAGATAATCAAAATGGCAGTACCTAAAGGTAAAATTTCCAAGTCGAAAAAAAATATGCGGCGTGCTCACGATGCCGTTTCTGCTCCCGGAATTTCCATCTGTCAGCAATGTCAGGAGCCTAAGCAGCCGCACCGCGTTTGTGCTAACTGCGGTACCTATAAAGGCAAAGAAGTCATCAGTAGCGACGAAATCTAGATCGGTTCAAATTGAATATGGTGTCGAAGATTGCTGTTGATGCAATGGGTGGGGATAATTCACCGGTTGCGGAAATCGCCGGAGCTGTCACTGCCTGTCGGCAATGGGGCTATGAGATTATTCTCGTTGGCGATACTGAGAAAATTGCCGCGGAGCTGAAAAAACATCGCACTGAAGGTTTGGGGTTGCGTATTCATCATGCCAGTCAGGTTATCGGCATGGAGGACTCGGCTTCTGATGCTGTGCGAAAAAAGAAAGACTCTTCAATTCGGGTCGCTTTCGATCTGGTGAAACAGGGGGAAGCTGACGCGGTAGTGAGTGCCGGAAATTCCGGTGCCATTATGGCCGCCGGAATGGTCGTACTGCGCCGCGTTAAGGGGATCGATCGTCCGGCAATTGGGACCCTGATACCGAACCTGAAGGACCAGACCATGGTTCTTGATATGGGTGCCAATGTTGAGTGTAAGCCGAATAACCTTTACCAATTTGCGGTTATGGGGAGTCTCTATGTTGAGCATGTTCTCGGCAAGGTAAAACCGCGTGTCGGACTTCTCTCTAACGGTTCCGAGGAAAAAAAGGGGAACGAGCTGACCCGTGAAACCCATCTGCTGCTTAAAGATTCTCATCTGAATTATATTGGTTATGTCGAGGGTGGAGACGTTTACAATGGTTCCGTCGATGTTGTCGTTTGCGACGGCTTCGTCGGCAATATTCTCCTCAAGGTTTCAGAAGGCCTCGCTGTGGCCGTCGGTACCATGCTGCGGCGTGAAATTCAGAGTCGCTTCTGGGCCAGGGTGGGTTATCTGTTGAGTCGACCGGCTTTTAAGTCATTTAAGCAGAAAATCAATCCCGCGGAATATGGTGGTGCCCTACTGCTCGGGATAGCAGGAACCGGAGTTATTTGCCACGGCAGTTCCGATCCTGTGGCCATCAGCATTGCTATCCGCCAGGCGAGTGAGTTTGCCAAGATTCGAATAGAAGAACGGTTGGCTGAGCTTTTCTGATTTCTTATTTGTGCAAAACTGTTGGATCTCTCAGATTAAGGAGAAACAGTTATGAGGGCTCGTGTTATTGGAACAGGATCTTATCTCCCGGAAAAGGTGCTGACCAATCTTGATCTGGAAAAGATGGTCGATACGAATAATGAGTGGATCGTAGCGCGTACCGGTATTGAGGAACGGCGCATCGCCGCCGACAATGAATCAACTTCGGATATGGCAACCAAGGCCGCACAGCGTGCTTTGGAGATGGCCGGAGTATCAGCTGAAGAGGTTGATATGATTGTCATGGGGACCATTACCGGCGATCATCCCTGGCCGGCGACTGCTTGTATCGTTCAAGCTAATCTTGGAGCTAAAAACGCCTATGCTTACGATGTGTCAGCAGCTTGTAGTGGTTTTCTTTACGCATTATCCGCTGCCAGCGACTATTTGACCTCGAGGCGTGGTAAAAAAGCTCTGGTCATCGGTGCTGAAGCCATGAGCCGGATCGTTGACTGGACCGATCGTAATACCTGCGTCCTCTTTGGGGATGGTGCCGGGGCTATTTTGCTTGAAGCCCAAGAGGGTGAGTCCGGGGTGCTTTCCTGTCATCTGTATTCTGACGGCAATTACTTTGACCTGCTTTGTCAACCGGGGTTTGGTACTAAAATTCCTGCATCCATTGCCGGAATTGAGGAAAAGCTACCGTATCTGAAAATGCAGGGTAACGAGGTTTTTAAGATCGCGGTTCGTTCCTTGACGGCTGTTTCCAAGGAAGCGCTTAAAGCGAACGGGATGACCAGTGAAGATGTCACTTGGTTTGTCCCTCACCAAGCTAATCTGCGTATTCTGGAGGCGGTAACCAAACGCCTCAAGCTTGTCGACGAGCAATGCTTTATCAATGTCAATAAATACGGGAACACCTCCGGGGCAACCATCCCGGTGGCCCTCGATGAAATCAATCGCCAAGGGAAGTTTAAAGAGGGTGATACAATTCTGATGGCCGCTTTTGGTGGCGGCTTCACCTGGGGCTCTTCGATTATTCGTTGGTAAGCGCGAAATTCAGACATACGTTATACACGGGGCAGTAACCGATGATTGCATTTTTGTTTCCAGGCCAAGGTTCTCAGTTCTCCGGAATGGGGAAGGATCTCGCTGATAATTTTTCATGTGCAAAGCAGGTCTTTGAAGAGGCCTCTGATGCTCTTGGTTTTGATATCGCCTCCCTGTGTTTCGGCGGCAGTGAGGATGAGCTCAAGCTGACGGCAAATACCCAGCCGGCCATCTTGACGGCCAGCGTCGCTGCTTTACGGGTTGTAGAGCAGGAAACCGACCTCAAGCCGACTTTTGTTGCCGGCCATTCTTTAGGGGAATATTCGGCACTGGTGTGCACCGGGGCACTATCGTTGGCGGATGCGGTCAGAACCGTTCGGCAACGAGGGACTTTTATGCAGGAGGCGGTTCCTGTCGGCGTTGGTGCTATGGCAGCCATAATGGGAATCGAAGGTTCCGACCTCGAGCAGCTCTGCCATGATGCTGCGGAAGGTGAAGTCGTTTCCCCGGCTAATTTTAACAGCCCCGGACAGATCGTCATAGCGGGTCATGCCACAGCGGTTGAGCGCGCCATAACTCTGGCAAAAGAGCGTGGTGCCAAGCGTGCGCTGTCATTACCGGTCAGCGCGCCTTTTCATTCCTCATTGATGGCACCTGCCGCCACTCGTCTGGGTACAGTCCTGTCTGAGGTCGTGATCGGTAATTTTGCCTGCCCGGTGGTCGGAAACGTTGAAGCTGCATCTTATCAGGAGCCGGAGCGGGTGAAGCCGTTGCTGGTTGAGCAGGTCTGTGCTCCGGTGCGTTGGGATGAGTCGGTGCTGAAAATGCGGGAACTCGGTGTCGAGCGTTTTGTTGAGGTCGGCCCCGGCAAGGTGCTTTCCGGTTTGGTGAAAAGGATTGCCAAGGGGACTGAGGTTCAAAATGTCGCTGATGTTGCCAGTCTGAAGAAGCTGTAATTGATGTAAGTCTTTAAAAAACTTGCTTTATTGTTGCATGTCAGCATATAACTTTTCGCATAATGAAGGAGCAGGAACATGGTTCAGGATAAAGTTGCCATTGTGACCGGTGCATCAAGAGGGATTGGCCGCAGCATTTCCCTCGCCCTGGCAAGTCAAGGGGCAAAGATTGTTGCCGTTGATATTGATCTTGAGGCAACCGAAGCTTTTGTCGCTGAACTTAAGGCCCAGGGGACTGAGGCGATTGCCGTTCAGGGGAATGTCACCGTCGCTGCTGACGTTGAGACTCTCTTCAAGGTTGCCAAGGAGACCTTTGAGCGTGTTGATATTCTGGTGAATAACGCCGGAATTACTCGTGCTGCCCTGCTGCTGAGAATGAAGGAAGAAGATTGGGATGCGGTCCTCTCAGTCAACCTCAAAGGGGCATTCCTCTGCAGTCGTGCTGCTGCCAAACTGATGTCGAAGCAGCGCAGTGGGCGGATTATCAATATTGCTTCGGTTGTCGGTCAGATGGGGAATGCAGGACAGGCGAATTATTGTGCGAGCAAGGCTGGCTTGATGGGCTTGACCCGTTCTAACGCCCGGGAACTGGCAAAGCGTAATGTGACCGTTAATGCGGTCGCTCCAGGCTTCATTGCGACCGCTATGACTGATGCACTCCCTGAGGAAAAACGGCAGGAACTGGCAGCTCAGATTCCCTTGGAGCGGCTTGGCTCTGCCGAGGATATTGCCCACGCGGTACTTTTTCTGGCATCGGATCAGGCCGGCTATATCACCGGTCAGGTTCTGGGTGTCAACGGCGGTATGTATATGTAACAAATCAAATAATGGCTTTCAAATAGCCTAAACCACACAGGAGGAAAGCAAATGGCTTCTATTGAGGAACGTGTAAAGCAAATTGTTGCCGAGCAACTGGGTGTTGACGGAGATCAGGTCACTTCTGATGCCGCATTTATGGATGATCTGGGCGCAGATTCTCTTGATACTGTTGAGCTGGTTATGGCTCTTGAAGAGGAATTTGATGTCGAAATCTCCGACGAAGACGCAGAGAAAATCCAGAAAGTCAAGGATGCTGTTGAATATATCAGTAAGGCTTCCTGATTGTTTGAGTGGTGTCGGACCTGTCTCCGGCACCACCCTTTTATTCTCCGCCATATTCAACAGTTTGTTGTTAATCTGAGCAATAAATTATTGTAACTATTCAGAACGGATGCTGATGGTCTGGTGCCGCCCATTCCAAGGGCCGCATGAACCCATCCCTGGGGCTTGACTGTCGCCATCCGGGCGACAGACACCCTTTCCATGGGCATCACCAGCACATCTTGCTGAACAGTTACAAA
>WTCI01000299.1 GCA_013138655.1 Desulfuromonadaceae bacterium
TTTGCCCGCAAAGATTGGTACATGGCATCACTGTCGAACGGTTCAACACCAAGCACCTTGATCTCGGGACAGAGCGCTTTGAAATAGCTGGAGATCCCGGCAATTAATCCCCCGCCGCCAACGGGTACGAAAATGGCGTCGATCTTTCCGGCACTCTGTCGCAACAATTCATCCGCCACGGTTCCCTGGCCGGCAATGACCAGTTCATCATCGAAAGGGTGGATGTAGGTCATGCCGGTTTCTTCGACGATTTGTTGACAACGTTCCGCTGCCTCGGAGTAGTTATCGCCGTGCAGGATGACTTTTGCCCCGAGATTTTTGACTGCATCGACTTTGATTTTCGGGGTCGTTGCCGGCATAACAATCAAGGCCTTCAGATCCAATTGACGTGCAGAAAAAGCAACTCCCTGGGCGTGGTTTCCGGCCGATGCTGCGATCACACCGCTGGCTTTTTCAGCTTCGCTCAGGTGGGCGATTTTGTTATAGGCACCGCGCAGTTTGAAGGAGAAGATCGGTTGCAGGTCTTCCCGTTTCAACAGCACGCGGTTATTTAATTCGCGGGAAAGTTCGACGGCCTGTTCCAGCGGGGTTTCTACGGCTGCTTCATACACCTTGGAGGTGAGAATCCGGCGGATCATTTTCTGCATACCTGCTCCTTGCGGTTGACTCCGGGAAGCAATAGCATAATCGTATCATTTTGTCAGCAAGCAGGATATGTGACAAATGAAAGCAAGAATGGAGCCTGATACCTTTCCCAATGCTTTACTCAAGTTGGGTTCTGATTGGCCGATTACAAAATGAAACCGGAAACCTTTTTTGCCACGGACCCACACGGACAGGGGCGGGACAAAATCAAAATCTTATCTCGCGCAAAACCACAAAGCCACAAAGGTTAACATCGGTAGATCTAAGACTTTTTTTGCGCCTGGTCGACTTGAGTGAGCAAAGCGAACGGGCGTGAGACAGATTGTAAACTTCTCTGGTTTCAGGTTTTACGTCCTGCCCCTGTCCGTGTGTGTCCGTGGCCAATATTTGCTTTCGTAATGGATTTACTGGAGCGAAATTAGATAACCAAATTGTCTTATTCAATACCGACAAACAGTTTGATGTATTGGAGCCGTTCGTAATCACTGGGGTTTTTGCTGCGAACCTGGCTGAGTTGCCCACGGAAATCGCTCAATTTTTCATAACCCTGTTGTTGCATCCAGGCTTGTATCTGTTCCAGCATTTTTTCAATATGCTCGATGCCATGCAAAAAGAGCGTCGAACAGATCTGGACAGTTTTTGCCCCGGCCAGAATTGCTTTGATGGCATCGCGGCCGTCATGTATGCCGGTGTTGCCGCACAAATCACAGAAAACCTTGCCGGAAAGCAGCGACAGCCAGCGTAAGGTGTAATTAATTTCAGCCGGTGAGCTGTACGGATTGCCGTGGACCAGTTCCAGTTTATCGATATCGATATCGAACTTGTAAAAACGGTTGAACAGCACCAGCCCGTCGGCTCCTTTCCAGGTCAGTTTGCCGACCTTTTTGTCCCGCCCGAACCAGCCCGCGCTGTAGGCTGGAGCTTCGGCGCGGTCTTGGGTTAAACGGTCGGCAATATTGGCAAAAGAGGTGAAATAGGGACCGACTTTCATGGCGACCGGGATGTCGACCCGGGTTTTGACATTATAGAGAATGCGAAAGTACTGGTCGGCGATGGACGGGCCTCCCTGTTTGCTGCTGGTCGGCATCAGCCCGACGTTCAACTCAATAGCGTCGGCCCCGGCATTTTGCAGTTTTTCTGCATAATCTGCCCAGATCTCGGTGGTGATGCAGTTAAGGCTGGGGATAATCGGTATATCAACGGCTTTTTTGGCGTCGCTGATCAACTGCAGATAATTTTTCGGCCCGAGTTCCATGCCGTAGCCCTGAATGTAGTTGTAGGCCTCGCCATAACCGGAATATTCATCGGCCTGCCGGCTCAATTGGTTGGTTTCGGCGACAATTTGCTCTTCGAACAGCGATTTCAGGACGATTGCACCAGCCCCGGCCTCAGCGCACTTGCGGACCCCTTCAAGCGTTTGCGTCAGGCTGCTGCTGGCAACGATAATCGGGTTACGTAAGGGAATTCCCATATAGGTGGTTGTCAGATCGGCCATATCATCCTCTCTTTTGGATTGTTGCAAATAACATCAAGGCTTTATTGTAGCAGAGAAACTTGGCAGGCAAAGCTTTTCCCTGAGTTGTAAACTAAGTTTATAATGGCACTATGAAAAAGCTGCATACATTTCATCTCTGGGATCATCGCAGCTGGTTGAAAACAACCGATTTTCCCAACGTTCGGAAAATAGATGTCATTATCTGCCTGACGATGAAAAAGGGCTATCCCGGTTTCGACAGTTGTGCAGAGAATAAAAATTTTCAGGCTTGGTGCAAGCGGGCGATAAAACAAACCGCTTTTGCCTGTTCCTGACTTGACCGGACGTGATGCCTTTCACTAAGATGGGAATCTCGACAAATTTAAGGAGTGGATGACTGCTATGAGAATCGTGATTGATAAAGAGCTCTGCTGCGCTAGTGGTGAATGTATTAAGATTTGTCCGGAAAAAGCGATCACCATTGTTGACGGCATCGCTGTTATTGATGATGCCAAGTGTGATCTTGGCGGAATCTGTATTCCGGCGTGTCCTAACGAAGCTATCGGTTACGAGGAAGAGGAGTTCGGCGGTTGCGGATTCTGAGTGACCTGTTCCCTGTACATGCGTAACAAAAAAACCGGTTTGCCGAAAAGCAGCCCGGTTTTTTTTGTCGGTCTGTGTCATCTGCCGTTTTTTACTGTTCTGGTTCCCGTACCCGGGCAATCGCCTTGTCCCAGCCTTGCGTCAATTGCTGCCGGGTATCTTCATCCATCTGTGGCCGGAATTCTTTTTCGCATCGCCAGTGTTGGCGGATTTTGTCGAAGGAGGGAAACAGCCCGATCTGCAGTCCGGCGAGGTAAGCTGCGCCCAATGCCGTGGTTTCGGTGACTTCGGGGCGTTCAACCGGAATATCGAGAATATCCGCGAGAAATTGCATCAACCAGTCGTTGGCCACCATGCCGCCATCGACACGTAGGCTGGTTGGCTGCTGTCCGGCATCCCTGGCCATGGCAACCATCAGGTCGCGGGTTTGATAGCCGATCGCTTCTAATGTGGCACGAACTATCTCGGCGATACCGGTATCGCGGGTGATGCCGAATATGGCCCCGCGGGCGTGTGGATCCCAGTGTGGCGCACCCAGTCCGGTGAAGGCCGGCACCAGGTACAGGCCGCGGTTTGAAGTAAGGCCCGCAGCAAGGGGTTCAGTCTGCGCGGCCGAATCGATCAGCTTGATGCCGTCCCGCAACCATTGCACGGCAGCACCGGCGATGAAAATCGAGCCTTCGATGGCGTAATGGATTTGGCCATCCTTGCGGTAGGCGACTGTGGTGAGCAGGCGGTTTTCTGAGCGGACCGCCTGAGTGCCGGTGTTGAGCAGGATGAAACAGCCGGTGCCGTAAGTGCTTTTGATCATCCCGGGATCGAGACAGGCCTGGCCGATGGCAGCGGATTGTTGGTCCCCGGCAATTCCGGTGATCGGGAGCGAGGTTTCAAACAGGTCGGCATCGGTAAAACCGAAGTCCGTGGCACAGTCTTTGACCTCAGGGAGTATCGATGTCGGGATGTTAAACAGTTCGAGAAGGTGATTATCCCATTGCTGCTGATGGATATTGAACAGCATTGTGCGTGAAGCGTTGGTTGCATCTGTGGCATGGGAGCGACCGCCGGTTAACCGCCAGAGCAGGAAACTGTCGATGGTGCCGAACGCGAGTTCGCCCGCAGCGGCTTTCTCCCGCGCCCCGGCAACATGATCGAGGATCCACTGCAGCTTGGTGGCAGAGAAGTAGGGGTCGAGGAGCAGCCCCGTCGTTTCTGCGACCCTTTTCTCGTGACCGGCTGTTTTCAGTTGTGTGCAGAGATCAGCGGTGCGGCGATCCTGCCAGACAATGGCGTTGTAAATGGGCTTGCCGGTTTTCCGTTCCCAGACCAGGGTGGTCTCACGCTGATTGCTGATGCCGATGGTGGCGACCCTGATCCCCTGCTGTCGCGCCTTTTCCAGAACCTCCCGACATACCTTGAGGACCGATTTCCAGAGCTCCTCCGGATCATGTTCAACCCAGCCGTTTTGCGGGTAAATCTGGGTGAATTCCTGCTGGGCAATAGCGATAGAGTGCATCTGTTCATCGAAGAGGATTGCGCGGCTGCTGGTGGTTCCCTGGTCGATGGCGAGAATATGTGAGGAGCTGCTCATTCGGTCCTCCTTGGAAATAAGGATTTTCAGAATTCAGCTGTTATGTGAAAAATATCTTGAATATTTTTTTGTCATTCTAACATAGTCTGGCATGTCAAATATTGTTCTAAACTTCAATCTCTTCAGGTCTGATTTCCCGCAGCTTGCTACGGGGCCGCTCTGGATGCGGTCACTCGGGGGTTGAAGGTTGCGCTGATCGAAAAGAATGATTTTTCCGAGGGGGTCGGCAGTCGCAGTGTCGAACTGGTGCATGGCGGGGTGCGTTACCTGGAAATGGCGGTGAAAAAGAAGCGCTTGTCTCTTTCCGATCCCCACCCGAAAATGCTATATCTTTAAATTGTCTGAAGAGCGATAACCTCGCTCGCATATCCCTGTGACCCTTGCCGACAAAGATGCCATGACCAGCAATAATAAATCCCCCGAAACGATCTGCCTGAAAGACTATAAATCTCCCGCCTACCTGGTCGAACAGGTAGGCTTGCGGTTTGCCTTGGAGGATCAGGCAACGCGCGTTTATTCGCAGGTGCAGATCTGCCTGAACCCGGATCGCAATGGGCAGACCGAAGCGCTGCGCCTTGATGGCGAATCGATGCAGTTGCTCGGTTTGAAAATTGACGGGCAACCGATTGCTGAGGAGCAGTATCAATTGCACGAGGAATATTTGATTATCCCTCTGGTGCCGGAAAAGTTTCTGCTTGAAGTGGAAACACAAATTGATCCGCTGGGGAATACCTCCCTCGATGGTCTCTATCTGTCGAACGGAAATTTTTGTACCCAGTGCGAAGCGCATGGTTTCCGCAAAATCACCTACTACCCCGACCGTCCTGATGTGATGGCTCCTTTCAAGGTGCGGATAGAAGCGGAAAAAAAATACCCGGTACTGCTCAGTAACGGCAACCTGACCGCCGCAGGTGAGCTGGCGGACGGTTGGCATTTCGCCGAGTGGGAGGACCCCTTCCCCAAACCGAGCTATCTGTTTGCGCTGGTTGCCGGTGACCTGGTCTGTCTGGAGGATCACTACAGGACCAGCTCCGGACGTGATGTGCTTTTGCAGATTTATGTCGAGGAGCGCAACAGCGATTACTGCGATCATGCCATGCTCTCGCTGAAAAAATCGATGCAGTGGGATGAAGAGGTGTATGGTCTGGAATATGACCTCGATCGCTACATGATCGTCGCTGTCGACGATTTCAACATGGGGGCGATGGAGAACAAGGGGCTGAATGTCTTCAACTCCAAGTATGTGCTGGCGCACCCGGAAACGGCCACCGATAGCGATTATCTCGGTGTCGAATCGGTCATCGCCCACGAATATTTTCACAACTGGACCGGTAACCGGGTGACCTGCCGTGACTGGTTCCAACTCAGTCTCAAGGAAGGGCTGACGGTCTTCCGCGATCAGCAGTTTTCCGCGGATATGAATTCGGCGGCAGTTATGCGGATTGACGATGTGAGAGTTCTTCGACAATTTCAGTTTCCGGAGGATGCCGGGCCGATGGCGCATCCAGTGCGTCCGGCGGCATATGTGGAAATCAATAATTTCTATACCACCACCGTTTACAACAAGGGCGCCGAAGTGATCCGTATGCTGCAGACTCTGCTCGGCGCAGAGAAATTCACCGCCGGGGTGCAGCTCTACCTGCAGCGGCACGACGGTCAGGCCGCGACCTGCGATGATTTTGTCAAGGCGATGGAGGATGCCGGGGGAGTCGATCTGACACAGTTCAAACTTTGGTATTCCCAGGCCGGGACGCCACAGGTGCTGATCCGCAAAGAGTACGATGCCGAGCTGCAGTCTCTGACCCTGAATATCCTGCAGCACTGCCAGCCGAATCCCGGGCAGGCAGAGAAACAGCCGTTTCATATTCCCCTTTCTATCGGTTTGCTGGATGCTGATGGGCAGGATATCCCCCTGCGATTGGCCGGCGAGACGTTGCCCGGAAAGAGCACCCGGGTGTTTGAGTTGATCGCCGCTGAGCAGAGTTTCACCTTTGTTGATCTGCCGCGGGAACCGGTGATCTCACCCCTGCGTGGTTTCTCGGCGCCGGTGCGGCTCAAGTGTGATTTCAGCGATGATGAACTGGCTTTCCGCATGATCCATGACAGTGATTCTTTCAGCCGCTGGGAGGCGGGACAAACCCTGGCGGTGAAAGAATTGTTGCGGATGCTCAGTGCCTTGGAACAGGGGCGACAGTTTGTCTTGACCCCGAAGTTCGTGCTCACTTGGCGCCATGCTCTGGAAGACCGTGACGCCGACCTGAGCCTGCTGGTGCAACTGTTGACTCTGCCGAGTGAGCAGTATCTGGCCGATCAACTGCCGGAATTCGATTCGCAGGCGATCCGTAAAGTGCGTGACCGAGCCCGTTGGCAGCTGGGGAGCGATTGCCGGGGAGTACTGCTGGACCGTTATGAAGAGTGTGTTGGCAGCGGCAAGTATCGTCTCGATCCGCAATCTGTCGGGCAGCGCAGCCTGCGCAGTCTCTGCCTGTCCCTGTTGATGGAACTCCACGAACAGCGGGTCACTGACCTTTGTTTGCGGCAGTATCGGGAGGCCGGCAACATGACCGACCGACTGGCGGCGTTCTCGGCAATTATCGACAATCCGGCCCCTGAACGTGAGCAGCTCGTTGACGATTTCTTTCTCCAATGGCAGAAACACCCGCTGGTGATTGATAAATGGTTCACCTTGCAGGCATTGTCGCATCGACCGGAAGTTTTTGCTGATGTCGAAAGGTTGCTGCAACATGCAGCATTTTCACTGAAAAATCCGAACCGGGCTCGTTCGTTGCTCGGTGCCTTCAGCCAGAACCTGGCGGCATTCCATCGTGCCGATGGGGCGGGCTATCAACTGCTGGTTGAGCAGATTCTGCTGCTTGATCAACGCAATCCGCAGGTTGCCGCCCGTATGGCCGGGCCTTTCACGCGCTGGAAACGACTGGAGCCGAAGCGGCGGGCTTTGATGAGGGCACAATTGGAACGGATGCAGCAGGTGGAGTTATCACGCGATCTTTATGAAATTGTCACGAAAAGTTTGCAGTAAGGAGTTTCTTTTGCAAGAGGTGGTCATCATCGGCTGCGGTGATATCGGTTGCCGGGTCGGTCAAAAACTGTTGATGCAGGGGGCTGAAGTTCTGGCTTTGGCTCACAAAGAAGAAGCTGTCGCCAAGCTTCAGGAGAGGGGCTTTGCCACGCTGGTCGGTGATCTCGATTGCCGTGAAGATCTCCCGGAAATTCCGCTGCACGGTCGGCGGCTGTTTTATCTGGCACCACCGCAGGGAGGTGGCAAAAGTGATGTCCGGATGCTGAACTTCTGCCGTAAATTGTCTCCGGAAAATACTCCGGCCAAAGTCATTTATATCAGTACCAGCGGGGTTTATGGTGACTGTGGTGGTGAAATTGTCAGCGAGGAAAGGCCGATCAATCCACAGACAGCAAGGGCCATGCGCAGAGCGAGTGCCGAAAATCAGTTGCAGGAACAGGCAGAGAGGCTTGGTTTTGCGCTGGTCATCCTGCGGGTGACCGGGATTTACGGGCCGGGCAGGCTGCCGCTTGCGCGCATCATGCAAGGGCATCCAGTGTTGAAAAAGGGGGACGGCTCCTATACCAACCGAGTGCACACATCTGACCTGGTTCAGGTGTGCCTGGCCGCTATGGAAAAGGGTGAGCATGGTGATGTCTTCAATGTCTGTGACGGGCAGGAGAGCAGCATGACCGATTATTTCCTGGCGGTAGCCGATCTTTGCGATCTTCCACGTCCAAAGGAAATCGGTATGGCCGAGGCGGAAAAGGAGATGAATCCCTTGATGCTCTCTTACTTAAAGGAGTCGCGGCGGATGTCGAACCGGAAAATGCTCGATAAGCTTGCTGTCAAACTTCTCTATCCAACTCTTGCTGATGGTTTGAAAGCCAGTCGGGGGGAATCATGATCGGCAATGTCGCAGCTGCGGCCATCAAGCCGGTGGCTGGTTTCATCCGTGGTTTCAGTTATCCTTTAAGGGCGGTAAAATTCCTCGGTCGCAACCCACGCCTGTTGAAGTACCTGGCGATACCCTTTGTCATCAATGTGCTGATATTTTCCCTGTCAGTCTATTTCGGCTTGGATCTGTTTCAGGGGCTGTTGGAAACCTACGCCCCCGGTACCGATGTCTGGTATGGGGTGGCCCTTTATTATCTGGCCTGGACGGTTGCCATGCTGTTGACGGCAGTGACGGTGTTTTTCACGTTCACGGTGGTTGGCAACCTGATCGCTGCACCTTTCAATGAACTTCTGTCCGAACAGGCGGAGGCCCTGAAAATAGGTCGCAAGCCCGATGAACGCTTCAGTGTCGGACGATTTTGGCAAGAGAGCAAGCACGCGATCATTGTTGAAATGAAGAAGATGGCGGTTTTTATTGTCGGCATGCTGCTGCTGTTTGCCATCAATCTGCTGCCGGGGGTTGGTTCGTTAATTTATGCAGTGCTTGCTCCCGCGTTCACGCTGTTTTTTTTGGTTGTCGAATACATGGCCTTTGTGCTGATGCGTAAGCAAATGACTTTTAACGAGCAGCGACGGTACATGACTGCTCGGCCGGTCCTGATGACAGGTTTCGCCTGTGGAATTTTCTGTCTGCTGGTAATCCCGTTTGTCCAGTTTTTCTGCATTCCGTTGGCTGTTGTCGGGGCGACTCTGCTCTGGTGTGATTTTCCGCGTGAGCAGCAAGAAAAGTGAGTCGTTTTTTGACGGTTGCTGTTCATTTTGATCTGGGCTAGACTGATGGGATTGTTTGTGCCTTTTGTTTTTGGTGGTTGGTCATCTCTGTATTTATATATACCTATTTAGTGCCCATCCGGAAACTCCAGATGGGTGCGCTGCAAGTTTTCATATGGGAAACGAGCAATTTTTCTCAAGGTCAAGGAAATCAAGCGGTTGCGCGGAGGCGTAGATGTCTACGCCGCACAAGCAACCGTGCAGATTGACGCAGAGATTGTGAAAAAG
>WTCI01000354.1 GCA_013138655.1 Desulfuromonadaceae bacterium
ATCAGTCTGATTCTTGCCGGGCTGGTGGTGCTGGTATTGAGGCGCAAAAAGATCCCACAGAATGCAACCGCATGACCCGACAACAGCAGGCGACCTTCTATGGCTTAAGTGCCGTACTCCTCTGGTCGACGATTGCAACGGCCTTCAAACTGTCCCTGCGGCACCTGAGCCCGATCGAATTACTCCTTTTTTCCGGTTTTTTTTCCACTCTGCTGTTGGGTGTCCTTTTGCGTGTGCAAGGGAAATTCCGTCAGGTTTTTCAATGTACACGCAATGAATACCTGCTCTCGATCGGCCTCGGCCTGCTCAATCCCTTCCTCTACTACCTGGTCCTGCTCAAAGCCTACGATCTACTGCCGGCCCAACAGGCACAACCGCTCAACTACACTTGGGCGATTACTCTGTCACTGCTGGCCGTGCCTTTACTGAAACAGAAAGTCAGCCGGCAACAATGGCTGGCCTTGCTGATCAGCTATTGCGGCGTGTTGATTATCTCCACCGAGGGAAAGCCGTTCAGCCTGGAGTTTACCGATCCTTACGGGGTTTTTCTTGCCTTGGCCAGCACCATTATCTGGGCGCTCTACTGGATTTTCAACACTCGTGACAGCCGTGATCCGGTCGTCGGCTTGTTCGTTAACTTTCTCTGCAGCTTTCCCTTTGTACTCGGCTATTACCTGCTGACTTCAGACCTCCAGCTCCCGTCCTTGTCCGGCCTGCTCGGTGCTGCCTACATCGGGACAGTTGAAATGGGCGCCTGTTTCGTGCTCTGGCTGATGGCGCTGAAACTGACCGACAACACCGCCAGGATCAGTACTCTGATCTTCATCTCCCCCTTTCTGTCGCTGATTTTCATCCATTTTCTGGTTGGAGAAGCGATATTACCCGCAACCTTTATCGGCTTACTGCTGATTATCGCTGGACTGATCTGCCAGCAGTTTAAAGGCAAACCATCCCGCTAAACCCAATCTCCTGCCCCCTTCAGCACAAACCATCCCTGAACTGAGTTATCCAAGAACTCAGTTTTCATAAAAAAACAAACTCAATATCAGAGAAATAGTCCAGATCAGCACTCCATAGAAAAGTGGATAAATCTAAAAAATCGATTAACTTCAAATATCTATGATGAAAGTGTATAACTTATGTGCAATTGGCACAATTATTGATGTACTGAATATGCAAAACACCTCAGCAACAAAATCTTACTGACTATTTTTTAAGCAAACACTTTCAAATGGAGAACGTTTATGACCACGCTCGACGAAAAAATTGAACCGATTTACAAAGCAGTTCTCGATCGCAACCCTGGTGAAGTGGAATTCCATCAAGCGGTTCGCGAAGTTCTCGAATCGCTCGGCCCGGTCCTGGTAAAACACCCCGAGTTTGCACACTACAAACTGATCGAACGTATCTGTGAACCGGAGCGGCAGATCATCTTCCGCGTCCCCTGGGTTGACACCCACGGTAAAGTTCAAATCAACCGTGGCTTCCGCGTCGAGTTCAATAGTGCCCTCGGGCCCTACAAAGGCGGTCTGCGCTTCCACCCCTCGGTCTATCTCGGCATCATCAAATTCCTCGGCTTCGAACAGGTCTTCAAAAACTCCCTGACCGGGATGCCGATCGGCGGCGGCAAGGGCGGCTCCGATTTCGACCCCAAGGGAAAAACTGACGGCGATATCATGCGTTTTTGTCAGAGCTTTATGAGTGAACTATACCGTCACATCGGCGAGCACACCGACGTCCCCGCTGGTGATATCGGGGTCGGCGGCCGGGAAATCGGCTTCATGTTCGGCCAGTACAAACGCATCACCAATCGCTGGGAGGCCGGCGTACTGACCGGCAAGGGGCTCAACTGGGGCGGCTCACTGGTGCGAACCGAAGCGACCGGCTACGGTGCGGCCTACTTTGTCGATGAAATGCTCAAAGTTCGCAAGGACTCTTTCGATGGCAAGACCTGCGTTGTCTCGGGTTCCGGCAACGTTGCCATCTACACCATTGAAAAAATCAACCAACTCGGTGGCAAGGTCGTCGCTTGTTCCGACTCCGCTGGCTACATCTATGATGAAAAAGGGATCGATCTGGAGCTGGTTCAACAGATCAAAGAAATTGAACGGCGCCGGATCAACGTCTATACAGAAAAGCACAAGCACGCCAAATATGTTGCCGGCGGCAACATCTGGGAAATCCCCTGCCAGGTCGCCATGCCCTCAGCAACCCAGAACGAAATCAACGGCAAGGACGCTGCGATGCTGGTCAAGAATGGTTGTATCGCAGTGGGTGAAGGTGCCAACATGCCGACCACCCCGGAAGGGGTCAAAGTCTTTCTTGATGCCGGCATTGCCTACGGCCCCGGCAAAGCAGCCAACGCCGGCGGTGTCGCCACTTCGGCCCTGGAGATGCAGCAGAATGCCTGCCGCGATTCCTGGGACTTCGCCTACACCGAAGATCGTTTGCACAAGATCATGCAGAATATCCATAAGGACTGCTATGAGACCGCCGAAGAATACGGCGCTCCCGGCAACTACGTGATCGGCGCCAACATCGCCGGTTTCATCAAGGTTTCCCGTGCCATGCTGGCCATGGGTGTTGTCTGATCGAGATTCGCAGAACACCACAACAAAAAAACCCGATCTTGCGGCCTGGGGGACTGGTTAATCTGTTGTTGTTTTGTTAATTTAAATTTGCGATGAACGAGCATAGGCTCCCCAATGGGGAGCCTTCTTTTTTGAGGTCGAATCCGGCTATTGTCCGTTCTGGCTGGTGTTTTCGGAGAAGGCCTGAACCCCGTGCCAGATGTAATGGAAAAAAGCTATGGCCGTAACCAGGCCGGTGACAGCGAAGAGCCAATCGAGCAGAACGGCACCGATGGTACAGAAGGCCGAGAGCAGGGCGAAACCAACGGCGACGATCTGCAACAGCGTCGACAACTTACCCCAGAAACTCGGTACGGCAACGGAAAGGTTGCCGGAGAAATGGAGGACCCCTGCTCCGAGGACGATATAGAGGTCTTTGGCAACAACCGTAACCGCCAGCCATGGCGGCAGAAGCCCCTGAAGGCAGAGAGCGATGAAGGCCACCGTACTGAGAAGTTTATCCCCCAGCGGGTCAAGAAAGGTGCCGAGTACTGACTCCTGCCCCAAGCGACGGGCCAGGTATCCATCGAGAAAATCGGAGATCCCGGCAGCGGCAAAGATGACCAGGGCCAGGGGAAACTGACGATAAATGACGGCGATGAGAAACGGCGTCACCATAAAGACCCGCAACAGACTCAGTGCGTTAGGTAGATTCATCCGGTTCCTCCGCCAATCGGTTACAGTGACCTTTCTGTCCGGCGATACAACTCAAGTATGCCTCGTTCTCTCTCTAAAACAAGAATGGTCCATCTAAGTTTACGGGGCGGGCCATTTACATGTCTGAAAAATGGTGCCTTATTGGGCTGTTTTTTTCTACACTTCAACGATTGGCGTAATCGATGTGCTTGTAGGGGCCTAAAAATACGTCCGAGGTTGCGCCGTTATTATGTAAACCCCTTTTTAATTAGGTCAACTATCATTTTCACTATGAATGGTAAAATGACCGGTAAAATTGGAACGATTACAGTCCCCAAAAATGATTCCCATGATTTAAAATTAAATGGCCATACGGGTATTTGTTTATTCATTTTTTGGATTAAGGAATCTAGCTTTTCTAGCTCTTCATATTCATTTGCTGGATTATTCCGTACTTTATTTATTTTTTCAGAGTAATGCACAATAAAAGGGCAAATAAATTCCTTTTTCATGCTTTTCATCGTTTTATGGGGCGCCGAAAGCGGCAAGAAGAACAAAAGTGGGGCGAGCAGTGCATAACATCCAAGAAGTATGGGGTTTCCTATGTCAT
>WTCI01000037.1 GCA_013138655.1 Desulfuromonadaceae bacterium
AAAACCGAATTGCGTCAGCGGCGGATTAATTTACTACACGCTCTGGAACAGGTCAAAATCGCCGAGGAGTTTGAAAGGCTTGCTGAAATATCTCTCAATCAGGAACAGCGTCGCCTGGATGAAGGGCTCTCTGACACTTTTCGACTGCTTTCTTTTCAGGACAAGATGGTCAACGCCAAGATCGGCCGGGTTGATGCTTTGGTGCAATACTACGGGAGCATTGCGCAAATGAATTTTTATCGTGGGATCATCCTGGAACAACATCAGATTTATCTAGAAAACGGCAAAGGAGTTAGCCCGTGAAGCACTTTAATTCAAGCCGGTGGCAATTCGTCCTGATTCTGCTCCTACTGACAGTAGCCTTGACTGCTTGTGGTAACACCGATGAAAAAGCGACTGCAGCGATTGAAAAACCGGAAAAAGTTGTCCCGGTAACAATCGAGCAGGTTACTGCTATCGACCTGCGTGACATTTTTATTCTGCCGGCGAGCCTGGAAGCCTGGGAAGACCTGACCCTGGCGGCAGAAATTGCCGGTCCGGTCCGCAAGATTCATTTTCAGGAAGGAGCGAGGGTCAAGACCTGGGATGTTTTATTGGAAATCGATCCGGAAACTCTGCAGACGAATCTGGCCATGCAGGAAGAGAATTATCAGGTTTCCAGCCGCAAGCTAAAACGTTATCGGCAGCTTGAAGCGGAAGGGTTGGTCAGCCAGCAGGAGCTGGATGAGTTGCAAAACAGTCAGACTGCGGCAGCTACGGCACTACGTGTCACCAGATTGCAACTTGCCAAATGTTTCCCAAAAGCGCCGGTCAGTGGGATTGTCGATCGGCATTTTGTCGACCGAGGTGAATATGTCGATCTGGGCAAGCCGCTGCTTCGACTGGTGCAGGTTGATAAGCTGAAAGTTATTGTCAATGTGCCGGAGAAGGATATCCAGTTTCTGCAAATTGGACAACGGGTTGAAATTATCCCGGCGAATATTCATGGGGATTTGCCGGAAGAAAGGATCGGCACAATAGCATATCTTGCTTTTTCCGCGGACGAATCGACCCGCACGTATCGAGCAAAAATCACGATCGACAACTCCGCCGGTCAATTACGTCCGGGGATGATTGTGCGCGCCCGCTTTCTCCGCCGACATTTGACTCAAGTCATTACTGCTCCCCTTTATGCTGTTCTTGATCGTGACGGGGAAAAGCTGGTTTACGTTGAAGAACAGGGTGTCGCCCACCAGTTGCCGGTAGAAACCGGTCTCTCTGTCGGCCGGCGCATTGTGATTAAATCAGGGTTGTCTGCGGGTCAGGCACTGATTGTCAAGGGGCAGCAATTATTGATTGAAGGCGCCAGGGTTCAGGTGGAGGAGAAATAAAAATGCTGATCTCCAACGCCGCCATTGACCGCCGCAGCACAGTCTTTGCGCTCATGCTGATTATATTGATCGTCGGCATCTACAGCTATATCGTTCTGCCGCGTGAATCTACTCCCGACATCACCATCCCGGTGGTCCTGGTCGTGACTCCCTATGAAGGGGTCACTTCCGGCGACATCGAAAATTTGATTACCCACCCGATTGAACGCAAGCTCAAAGGGCTCAAGGATGTCGAGGAAATCAGGTCGGTCAGTGCCGAAGGTTCCTCGATGATTACCATAGAATTTGTCCCTGATGTCGATATCGACAATGCTCTGCAATGGGTTCGGGATAAGGTTGATCAGGCCAAAGGTGATCTGCCGAAGGATCTCGAAGACGATCCTTCGATTCTGGAAATTAATTTATCAGAGTTTCCGATCCTGATGGTTGCGATTTCCGGTCAAACTGATGAAACCGTACTGAAAAAAATCGGTGAAGAAATAGAAGATCGGATTGAACAGATCAGCGGTGTGCTTGATGTGGTCATTACTGGGGGCAGGGAACGGGAGATTCTTGTTGAGTTTGATCCTGATCGTCTTTATGCCTACCGGATATCCTTGAGCGAGGTGGTTCGCGCTATTCAGCGGGAGAATGTCAATATTCCCGGCGGGAGTATCGATATCGGGCAGGGGAAATATCTCCTGCGTATCCCTGGTGAATTTACCGACCCGGCTGAAATTGACAACCTGGTACTGACTGAACGTGATGGGCGCGTTGTTTACTTTAAGGATGTCGCGAAAATTGTTGATTCCTATGAGGATCGCACCAGTCGCGCTCGTATGAACGGCAAGCAAAGCGTTTCTCTGGCGATAAAGAAACGCACTGGCGCCAACATTATTGAAGTTGCTGACCGGGTTTTTGCGCTCCTTAAATTTGCTGAAGCAGAACTTCCTCCCGGTATTGAGCTGTCGGTGACCATGAACCAGTCAAAAGATATCCGGCGCATGGTCTCTGAACTTGAAAACAATATCATCACCGGCTTGATACTGGTGGTGGTCGTACTGTTTATGTTCCTCGGTTTTCGTAACTCTTTTTTCGTTGCCCTGGCAATTCCGTTTTCGATGCTGCTTTCTTTTGCCGTCCTGCAATTATTGGGGATCACCCTGAATATGGTTGTCCTGTTCAGCTTGATGCTGGCCTTGGGGATGCTGGTCGACAACGCTATCGTGATTGTCGAAAACATTTATCGCCACATGCAGGAGGGGAAGACGGCGGTAGAGGCGGCAAAAACAGCAGCCTCCGAGGTTGGCTGGCCAGTCATCAGTTCAACGGTAACAACGCTCTGTGCCTTTTTCCCGATGACCTTCTGGCCGGGAATCATGGGTGAATTCATGAAGTACCTGCCGTTGACATTGATCATTACCCTTACCGCTTCCCTTTTTGTCGCTTTGGTGATTAACCCGACACTCTGCGGTCATTTCATGTCACTGAGCAAAAAGGCTAAGTTGAAAGAAAGAAAACCGACGCAAATTATTCATTTCTACAGCCAAATTTTGCAGTTTGCGTTAAAACGTCGCTTGCTGGTTGTCCTCTCTTCCTTTGTGCTTTTAGCCGGAATAATCGCCGCTTATGCCATCCTCGGGCATGGTGTTGAGCTGTTTCCCGATATTGAACCGAACCGGGCTTTTATCGAAATCAAAGCCCCGGAAGGAACCAATCTCGCAGCGAGTGATGAACTGGCTCAGCACGTTGAAAGTTTCGTGACCCGAGAGCATGATATCCGTTTCATGATTTCAGAGGTTGGCACATCAAGCAGTGACCAGGGGGGCGGGAGTAGTGTGCAATCAAATCTTAGTCGCATTACCCTCGATTTCCTCGAACGGGAAGATCGGCAGGATGATGCCCGCGATGTTCTCGATCGCCTGCGCACAGCTGTTGGTCCACTTGCAGGGGCCGAATTCAAGGTGGAAAAACAGGAAGAAGGCCCACCGACCGGGCCGCCGGTCAATATCGAAATCAGCGGTGAAAAGATTCAGGTTCTTGATCGTCTGGTGACAGCAGCGAAGCAGTTGATCAAAGATGTTCCCGGACTCGTCGATCTTAAGGATGATTTCTCTAAAGCAAAACCGGAAATTCGCATCGATGTTGATCGCGAAAAAGCCAGTTTATTAAAACTTTCGACCGCGGAAATTTCAGAAATGGTCAAAGCTGCGATCAGTGGCACCAAGTTGGGCGTTTATCGAGAAGGAGAAGATGAATACGACATCATCGCGCGAATGCCGGAGTCGCGGCGGACTTCAGTCGCAGATATAGGAAATCTCCTGATACCCGCGATCGATGGTTCCCCTGTGCCTCTTTCAACAGTGGCCGAAATAAGTTTAGCTGCCGGTTTCGGTTCGATCCGCCACATTGATCAAAAACGTGTTGTAACGATCTCTGCGGAAACTTTTGGCCGCAACAGCAATGAAGTCTTACAGGAGGTTCAACAGCGCTTGTCCACCCTCGACTTGCCTCCCGGTTACCTGATCCATTACTCAGGTGAGCAGGAAGAGCAACAGAAGGCATCCATTTTTTTATCCAAGGCTTTTATCGCGGCCATCCTGTTAATCATGTTGGTTTTGATCACCCAGTTCAACTCGCTTTTGCAGACATTGATTGTAATGACCTCGGTTATTCTGTCACTCACCGGTGTGTTTCTCGGCTTGATGATCACCGTAACGCCTTTTGGGATCATCATGACCGGAATAGGTGTTATTTCTCTCGCCGGTGTCGTGGTGAACAATGCCATCGTGTTGATCGATTACATCAATCAACTGGTGCGAGAAGGGATGGAACTTAACGCTGCCTTGATTCGTGCCGGTACCGTCCGTTTCCGTCCGGTCATGCTGACTGCGGTAACGACGATTCTCGGCTTGTTACCGATGGCCATCGGGGTCAGTTTCGATTTCAAAACATTCACTTGGGAAATCGGCGGGGAATCAGCAGACTGGTGGGGCCCGATGGCGGTTGCCGTGATTTTCGGACTGGCATTCGCAACCCTGTTGACCCTGGTGGTCGTGCCGGTCCTCTATTCACTGGCGGAATCAGCGCGTGGAAAGTTCTGGAGGGTCAAGGAGGGGTAATTTTTTCTTGACGACACTAGTTAGTTTTTGCTAGAAAACCGTGCACGAATAATGGGGCGTCGCCAAGCGGTAAGGCACCGGATTTTGATTCCGGCATTCCCAGGTTCGATCCCTGGCGCCCCAACCACATGAAACAGCAGCCTCGGCTGTTCAGAGAATGAACGTTATCCCGAGGGGTGACGGCAAAAAAGGATGAAGCTTCCGCTTCATCCTTTTTTGTTTGCCAAGTTTTACGCGAGTTGTGCCTGGAGCCATTAGGGGTATCCGTAACCGCTGCAGCACAATCTCTCGGGGTCTCCAGGAAAACTCTTTCCGAGATTTTTAACGGTAAATCAGGAATCCGTCCTGAAATGGCTGTTCGGCTATTCAATTGCATTTGACACTACACCAGAAAGCTGGTTGACCCAGCAGATGCATTATGATCTGTGGCGTGCTGAGCAAAAACGTCAATCACTGCCTGTCGAACGCATAGAAGCGGCCTGAGTTTCATTTGGGCTGGAAGTGTGTTGTTTTGAGGGGATTGTTGGACGGCCGCCTTTTCCCCCTTATCGGCAGTTGAAAGCAATGTGAAGCAACATCTAGGACAGATGAGCCAGACTGCAACCCAAAACACCAGCTACCCGTATCTTAAAAACACAGACAATGTTAAAAAATACCTGCAAAGGGATTGACCTCTCATTAGTTTCTGATAGAAGTAAAATAGATATTATAGCAATACCGATAATCCCGATAAAGCCAGCCCTTCTGTGAGGGGGGGGACGGAAAGCGGCGGGTCTTTGTGTACAAAGATGGCCGAGCTGCCGAAGGATATTCATCCTTATGGTGTGCTCGGCCTTTTTTGTGAACAGAAGGCCGAGTCCGACCGAACATCTGAAG
>WTCI01000127.1 GCA_013138655.1 Desulfuromonadaceae bacterium
CGAAATTAGCTGATCGGCCCATATTCACGGCAATTTTCGACGAATAGCCCTGCTATTCGCTCTCAAATTCCCATAAATCTGATCTCGAACATCCAATTTCTCGCTACGGCTCGTCAAGTCCGACAGATTCCTAGCGCATTCTATAGTGTCCCTGGAATTTCCAAAAAGAAGAAATGCTAAATAAGAATCGTTATTTGGCAAGCACGAATGGGGAAATGTGTCACACCCAGAACTGCCGTACTTTTTGGCGAGCCACAACTTTTCCAAAAAGTTTGTAGTTGCCTATCTCCCTCCTGATTCTACCTAAGGGGATGGCCGGATTAATGCGATGTGCCGCTGCAAATGCACGGACACTAGCCAGAGTTGGTTTTCTACAAAGATCAGCAGCATTCCATGCTTCTGCCGGGATGAGTGCCTCCGATGCCCAGCGGTCTGCATCATTTTCTAACGCGTCAACTTCACCCTGCTCCAGATCGTCAAAGAACGCCACCACCTCCTCCCCATCAAAATGGAGAGCGACATGGGCCAGTTCATGACAAAGGGTGAACCAGAAATTGTCCAACCTATCGTAGCGAAGAGTAAGAGCGATCAAGGGAGCCCCGTTTGGCATGCGAATAGCGGCTCCATCCAAATGAGTATGCGGCAAGTGACTCTCTACTACAAAATGGATACCGTTTTTCTGAAGATACTCTTGCGCAAGTCGAGGGCCGTCATCCAAATAACTAAGTCCTACCAGGTCACGCACAAAGCGTTGCGTCACCGTCCCTGGCTTGTAGGCGGAAAGCTCCTGCTCAAGCGCCAATAAAGAAACCCGGATCTTCCATGCCGTGAGAGCATATCCATCAGCATTTCCACCATCACGAACATGCTGCCGCAACAAAGCTGGCTCAAGTGCTCCTTCTCCCAATGGTGCAGCCCAATCGCTAAGAAACTCTTCAGCTCGCTCCTTTACCTCAGCAAGCGTCCCACCAAATCCACCAAGCCAATTTCGATTGAAGATATCCTTCAGCGGAAATTTTTTCCAATCAACCCCCTCCATTGGCAGAGGAATTTTTGCTCCGGGTTCCTGCAACAAAACCTCGGCTGGAATTCCCAGCTCACGGTGAAGGTTGCGAATCATGGTCAGACTGAGACTCCGTTTGCCGGACAGCACTTCAGACACTTTGCTTCGGCTACCCAAGAGGGGGACCAGATCCTTCTGCTTAAGGTCAGACTGTTCCATACGAAACCGAAGTGCCTCAATCGGATCAGGGAGATCGATTGGATACACTTCAGCTTCGTAAGCATCAACAAGCATTGCAAGAAGCTCAAGCTCGTCGAACTCCTCAGTTCCCGGTTCAGCCTCCATCAACTCATCAATGCGCTCTAGAGTCGCTTCGTATTCTTCTTCTGATTTTATTACTTTAGGTTTCATCATATTGTCCCCGCATCAATGGCATCATATTCTTTGTGCGTGCCGACAAAGCGGATCAAAACAATTGAGGCTTCATAGTCGATAGCCACTACAAGCCTGTACTTGTTTCCGCAGATATTGAAAACTACCCGACCACCCTTGAGAATACTGGCGTTTCTGTACTGAGCTTTAATATCAGTAGGACTTTGCCAATTAGCACCCTTAGCTTCTGCATACCAAGCCTTGAGTGCCTGCTCTGAGTTAGGAAATCGTTGTTCCCAAAATTCGCGAATTCTTTTTCTGGAGATTATTCGTTTCATTCAAGTGTACACTTGTTCCCAAAAATATCAACAATTATTTGCTCCCAAAACGGGAACACCCTCCAACAAGATACGGCATGAAGTGCAATGAGTAAACCCCTAACTGAAACCAGATCCGCTCAATTCCAGAAAGGGATTCCAAAGGTCAAAGACTGGCAATGATGGATACAAACTCTGAACTTCCCACGGCGACGGTTTGGGTCCAGATATCTTCTCGTTGCTGCGCTTCAGTATTCAACGCTTCCTCAACCCATTCACCGTGAGACTTCTCTGGTTGGATTGTGGCGGGAATATCATTTTTTTCGCCATCATCCTTCACCAGAATATGGACATGGTTGGAGGTGACTGCGTAGTTCAGAATCTTTACATCGAACCTCTTTCGGGCCTGGTATAACCAGTGAATGAACCGCTGGCGATCGTGGGCAAACTTCAGCAAAAATTCCTTTTTGTGGCGCCGGTGCGTGATGTGCCAGATGTAGCCGGGGATGAAATGCCTATGAGCTCTTGGCACGGCCGACTCCCCCTTCCTAAGTGAAAACACACTGTAATTACTTATAGGTCTGTTTTTGACCCCAAAAATCGGCTTATAAGGGCATTTCAGGGGTCAAAAACGGAACATTTTCTTTAATTGTCGGCTGGTTAGCTTGGTCCGACCCCGAGCATTCTGCTCTTCCCCGGAATTCCACGTGTCCCCGGAATTCCACATCGATGCCCAATTGCCAGACGGAACCTGGGGAAGGCACTCGGCAGAGTTGTTCTATAATGGGCAGTCCGTAACCATTCACACCAAGCCAAGCCATACCTCAGCTTTGGCACTGTTGATATTGCAGATATTCCTGAATCAGCCTGAAACCTGACCGTTCAGGAGATCAACCCCTCTTAACCCCCAGCTTTTTCAATGACGACTCAAGCATGCGAAGCCGATCCACATCTTCAGCTAGGAGGATCACGGCAAAGTTACCGGTGCGTGATAAGTCTTCGCAGTTGAAAGGAAAAACGGAATTCAATTTGCTGCCATCGTAAAGGACTGAATCGATCCGTTTGCTTAATTCGCAAAAGGTGCAGGGGGCCGTCTTGATCTTGATAAATTTCCAGATGGCAACAGGCCCCATCAATTTTTCAATGTTATGAACGATCAGGTTCACATAGGAAGAGCCGTTGAATCGGGCATTATTCTCAACCGGGAAGATCCCTTCATCGGCGACAATATAATCAAAACCGGTCACCCCGCGATATCCGGATTCGGCCATCTCGGTCACGATTTTCAGCGATGTCTGCTTAACCGCATCAAAAACTTGCGGTGAAGGGCCATTCCCTTTCAGGCTACCAACATGTACCATCCCCCGTTCGCAGATCTGTTCAAGCATGCCGATATGGGTGACCCTGCCATCCCGACCGACAACCCATTGGTCATTCGGGGTGGAGGTGACATTCAGGAACGGTTCAATAAGAACGACCTTTTCGCCGCTTGCGACAATGGTCTGGTACAATTCGGTAAGGTCATCTCCATTGGTTTTGTACAGCGACATGCCGGCCTCACCCAGAGTGCCGCGGATGATGACGGTGTCGTGGGTTGACCGATAGCGTTCAACAAGGCTCTTCATCTGCTGGAAATTGCCGCTGTTTTCCGGCTGCATTGTAAAGGCAACG
>WTCI01000284.1 GCA_013138655.1 Desulfuromonadaceae bacterium
GACCGCCATGCGGGTGATTGTGACTTCCTGAGACACAATCGGCTCGACGCTCTTGGCAAAGGCCAACTGCACCGGGCCACGCACCTGACCGCAATTGATCTCGGTGGTCATGACCGCACCGAAGCTGCGGATGTCATAATAGTTCGCGCACATCCAGCCGGTGACCTTTTTGGCGTCTTCGATCTTTTTCGGCAGTTTCTTGGCTTCATGTTTCAGCTCAAACGCTTTGTAGGCCATTTCGTTGGTCCGATTTAAAACCGCCTTTTCCTGAATATAAATCTTGAAGCCTTCGGCGTCTTCTTTGGCAAGTGCCACATGATTGCGAATTTTGCGTTTCAGACAGACATCGGTCACCAAACCGTGGCCGGTTTCCGGGTCGAAGCGCGGCATATTGCCCGCGTCGGGATCACCGTTGGGGTTACCGTTTTCAACATCGAACAGCAGTACGAATTCATAGCGATTGGCAATAGAAGTCATCTTTATCCCTCCTGATTTTTTTTGGTGTAAAAGTCTTTGCGTTGATGGTAGTAGCCGATCATGAACAGCCCCTGTTCTTCGGCTTTCAGCATTTTGGGGTAATCTGAGAATCCGGCAATAATATCCTGAGTCATAATGTCGTAATAAATTGCACGACCGCGCTTTTCCGGGTTTTTCCTCAATTTGGCAATATGGTTGGCCGAGTTTTTCAGCAGCATGTGAAAAACTTGCCCCGGCGTTGCAGAAGCGGACGCCAAATAGCGGTCCTTGATAGTTGCATTGGCATTGGGGATGGCCTCCTCCTGCGCTTTTTCCAATACGGCAAAGAGTCGCCCCAGCAGGTAAGGCAGATCTGTTCTGTTGAGATCGAGAGACACGGAAACCTCCGTAGATTTATTGCGCATCAAATAGGCTTTAATCAATGCGGCGCGAAAGTAGGTGACGTTATGTTCAGCACGGATGCGCTCCAGCACAACGGGCAAAAGATTCTGCGGATAACGGCAGCCGGTGAGCATTGCTCTAGCCATCCCCCCGGCGAGAACGGGGGAAACATTTTCTGTCTTGCCAATGGTTGCTGTCTGGCAAAGCAGACGCCACAAAGGCGGAAATTCCGGCTCATTATCGAACTGTTGGATAATGGAAAGCTGCTCGAAATGCTTGCCGACCCGTGACAACAGAGTTCCCAGACTGTTCGCCTCCCAGAAACGGATCGACAGGCGTGCGGCGTTGGGCGACAGACCGAGAATATAAAACTGCACATCTTCATCCAGGTCGGGCAGAAAATCCGTAGCCCTTCTGCCATCACGAATCGCCCTAAGCAGACCGTGGATTTTGCTGGTGGTCTGTTGGTCGTCTTCGTTGTCCGTCGCATCATCAGTTTCGCCGGGCGGGTCAAACAGATCGGCGAAAAAGCTCTCCGCCGGGCTGGCGCAAGCAGCCCAGAAAACCAGCGTCGTATCACCGATGTTGATTTTCTGCCGACTGTTGCCAGTCAGCAAGGCATTCAACGCTGTGGTGTAGGCAAAAGCGGAGGTTTCAGCAACAGCAGCTTTGTCTTGCCCATAAGAGGTAAATGCCGTTGCATTGAAAGACACGATATAGCCGCCGGACGTCTGTCCGCCACGCACCCCTTTGATCGGTGTATGAACACGCGCCAGCGGGACATTCTCTTCACCCGTAATCAGGCATTGAACCTGGGGGGTGGCAGAATTTTCCTGACTGTATTTGAGCCATTCACGCTGAACCGGCTGGCGATCATGAATAAAACCGGGGGTTCCATCCAGCCGAAAAACAAGGCTGGCATTACAGACGTCTTCCCACGGCTGGTAATGGCCGATAAGTTCTTCGGCCTGTTCAGAATCCCAACTTTGCAAAAAACTGCGGACAGCAGAAAAACCGCTATCTTCAATATCCGAACCGACGACTTGCAACAGTTCATTGAAAGCATCGAAGCGCAAGCGGTTCGACTCCGAAGGGCCATCGCCATCGGCACCGAAAAGGTAGGCAGCCTTATCCCAAAGGAAGTTGGCTTTGACGCCCGATGTTCTGGTCACCGCTGCCGGAACCGGCATTTTTCTCGGCCGGAGCTTTTTGCCATTTTGCTCACGTAAATCTTCCACCCCCCTCAATGTTCCGTCCGCAGCAAGCACCAAGGCGAAAGAGATATTTTCGACACTGGTACCGAAGGACGGCATTCCCGAATCCTGATCACTTGCCATCCTTTCGTAATAGATATTCAGTGCTTGCAGGATCATGCGTGCACCTCCGCAGCAAGCGGCGACGGCGGAGCGATGATGCCATCTTCCATGGTGGCCCGGAAAAACAGCGGGGTCATGTCGTTGGTAAAGTCGATATCGAGCAGCATGTAACCCAGCTCTTTTGATTGACCGGCATAACAAGAAGTGGGCACTGCTCCTTCGATCAATTCAAAAGAAACCGGAAACTCCCGACACCCGAAACAAGGCTGATGAAAAAACTGCCCCTTCTTCGCCCGCCGCCGGAAGATATCTGCATGCTTCCCAACATTGTCTTCGGCACCAGCCTTATCGGTTAATTCAAAGTGGGCTTCAATGACGTACTCAACATTTCGCAATATGGTTGATGCCCGCTGTTGGCGGTTTTTCCCGTCATCGACCAGAAAGTAGAGTTGCTTGTTGTCCCGCATAACGTTCGCAGGATTCGGTTTGGGAATTTTGGAACTGACTTCGTTGCGACGAACGTTGTCGAATTTGATGGGCCGCTGCACGTGAATCTTATCGATCACCCAGCGGATAGCGGGTTTCCAATGAATCGCTTCCAGAATCCCGCGCGCTGCCGAAGGTGTCATCACGTCGTAAGAGACGCGTTCAACCTTCATTTCAGGCCGGGTAAAACAGGCATAATCACCCCACACCCGTAGCTTGATACCATATGCCATAGGCTCCTCCTCCTTGATTTGTTTTACGGTGAATTGCACTTACAGAATCAGATCTTCGGCATTCCAGACCTCTCCCTCTTCTACACACAATCCAACATCATCACTGTATGCCGAGCTGTTACGCAAAACTGGAAAATCCCCGTGAAGCATCTCCAGCGCTCCGGCAGCATTAAGCACGGCAAAGTCCCGCGCCCTTACGGCAACGCTGTACTGTTGCAATCTGCGGAGAACCGACCGGGGGAATTCCGTGTAGCGTAATTGCTGAACCAGCTTTTCTGCTTCCGTCTCAATCGGCACAATGATGCCGATGCTCTCATCCTCGATAAAACTGAAATCCTGCGCGACCTCTCGGAATGGGAAATAGAGTTCTTTGGTCAAGCTGTTTAAGCGCTGCACAATCTGCTTTTTGTCCAGTTCCTGCACATCGTAAAGCAGTTCAAAATAGCGCCGCATCACCTCCAGCCCGATGGGATCAACATCCGGCAAACTGCGCAATGCTTCACTGGCTCTTGACGCGCAACGCTTGACCCAGGGCATCCGCACCGGCTTTTGCGGCTCGAAAACGTAGACCTTGCCCAAGCCCTCCATTTTCCCTTCGCGATTGCAACGCCCCGCTGCC
>WTCI01000038.1 GCA_013138655.1 Desulfuromonadaceae bacterium
CGAATGCTTCGGGGCTGACTGCCGAGTACTGGGTGGCGAAGACCGTTCCGGCCAACCCGGCAATTCCGGCGCTCAGGGCGAAAGCGAAGATCTTGTAGATGCGAGTGTTGATGCCGATACTCTCCGCAGCCAGCTGATCTTCGCGCAGGTAATGCAGGGCACGCCCTGCCTTGCTTTTCTCCAGGTTATGCATGATCCAGAGAGTCAGCAGCAGCACGGCGAAAGCGAAATAGTAAACGGACACCTGGCTGATCAGGTCAGCGCCGAAAAAACTCATCGAATCGAGGCCGAAGATGCCGTTCGGCCCGCCGGTGATACCGCCGAGATTGTTCTGCAGCACCTGGACGAAGACGATGTTGAAACCGATGGTCACCACCAGCAGGTAATCGCCGCGCAGGTGCACGATGGGACCGGCAAGGAGCACACCGAAGATGGCCGGAATCAGGATCGCCAGCGGGATGGTCGCCAGCAGCGGCCAACCATACTGGGAATTGAGGATCGCCGTGGTGTAGGCGCCCATGCCGAAGAAGATCGCCTGTCCCATGTTGAACATGCCGCTCTTGCCGAGGACGATGTCTAATGACACGGCGACCACCGAGAAAATCAGGAAGGTGATCGCCACCGCCTGCCAGCGCGGATCGAGCAGATGCGGCAACATCGCCATCACGGCGAAGAAGATCGGGTAACCGAAACGTCGTAGTTCTTTCATCAGACTTTCTCCGCAACCCGCTCACCGAGAATGCCGGTGGGACGGACAATCAGGATCACGATCAGCAGGATAAAGGTGAAGGCGTCGGCCCAGGTGCTGGAGACGTAGCCGGCGATAAAGGCGTTGAACAGACCGAGCAGCATGCCGCCGAGCATTGCCCCGGGGATGTTGCCGATCCCCCCGATGATGGCCGCGATGAAGGCGTACAGGCCGTACTGCCAGCCCATATTGAAGGTGATGCCGCGATAGTAGAGGCCGATGAACAGGCCGCCGACCGCCCCCAAAGAAGAGCCGATAATAAAGATCAGGGCGATGACGCTGTTGACGTTGATTCCCATCAGCCGCGCTGCATCCTGGTCGATGGAGCTGGCGCGGATCGCCGCGCCCATGCGGGTCTTCTCGACGAACAGGTAGAGGGCGATCATCAGGACCAGCGACAGTGCCAGGATGATCACCTGGATCAGGCTGATCACCACGCCGCCGAGATCCCAGTAGACCTGCGGCACCAGCTCGGGGAAGATGCGCATCTGCGGGCCCCAGATCAGCATGATACCGTTCTGGATCACCAGCGAAGCACCGAGTGCCGAGACCACTGCCGACAGGCGTGGTGCTTCACGCAGGGGACGGTAGGCGACCCGCTCGAGGATCACGCCGACCACTGCCATCGAAACCGCGGCGAGCAGGAAGATGGCGATTACCGCGATCAGGGAGGTGGCCTGTCCCATCACCTGGGTGTAGATGGTCAGACCGACGAAGGCCGATGCCGCGACCATATCACCGTGGGCGAAGTTGATCAGGCGCATGACGCCGTAGACCATGGTGTAGCCGAGGGCGACCAGGGCGAACATACTGCCGATGGTCAGGCCGTTGACCAGCTGTTGCAGAAAGATATCCATAAAGACTTTCTCCTGCCGCCCAGAAGGGTTGGACGGGTTGTTTATCTGCCATTCAAAAGCCAGAGGAGGACTTTTGTTGTCCTGCCCTCGCGCCTGAAGGGTAGAAGTTTCGGGGAAACGAAGGGGGCGGGAGTTATAGAAACCTCCCCGCCCCCTTTGATGTTACGGATTCGGCAATTTACTGCTTGTGGACAACCTTGTAGCTGCCGTCAGCCTGAATTTCAAAGGTCATGTAGCTGCTGCCGATACGGTTGCCGTCTTTGGCGAACTGCAGCGGGCCGGTGATGCCGGGCAGCGGTTCCTTCATGTTCATCAGGTAGTCAGCGACCTTCCTGGTGTCGAAGCTCTTGGTCTGCTCCATGGCGTGGATGATCACGCGCATGCCGTCGGCGTTCATGATGGTCCAGATCGATGGCGGCAGGGCACCGAACTTGGCTTTGTAGTCAGCCAGGAAGGTTTTGGCCACGTCGTAGGGGAGCATTTCCGGGGTCGGTACGTTGATAATGAATGCACCTTTGGCAGCAGAACCGGCCAGCTTTGCGAAGTCAGGGTTGTCGTTGGCGTCACCGCCGATGAAGTCAGCCTTGATGGCGAGTGCCACCTGCTGGGCGCGCAGCTGACCGCCGTCGGTGTAGTAGCCGGCGAAGAAGATCGCATCCGGTTTCTTCGACTTGATGTTGGTCAGGATCGGGGTGAAGTTCTGCGAGTCGGCCTTGATCTTGTCGCGCGAGACGACATTGCCGCCAAGCTTCTTGACGGCAGCTTCGACCGCGTTGCCGAGGCCGTCAGCGTAGCTGGAGAAGTCGGAGATGACGACAATCCGCTGGTATTTCTTGACGTTGACCATGTAGTCGGCGGCGAAGTCAGCTTCGGCGCTGTTGGGGAAAGAGTTGCGGAAGAAGGTCCAGTAGCCGTGCTCGGTCAGGTCGTCGGCGGTACCGTCAGAGGTCTGCAGCACGCCGGCCTTGAAGTAGGTCTTCTGGGCGGCTTGGGCGCAGGTCGAGGTGTAGGAGCCGATGACCATCGAAACACCCTTGTTGACCAGGTTCTTGGCACAGATGGCAGCGGCCATCGCGGTGCCCTGATCGTCACAGGTGATCACTTCGATCTGCTTACCCATCACGCCGCCTTTGGCGTTGATTTGCTCGGCCAACAGAAGGACCGAGTTTTCGATCCCCTGACCTTCGTTGGCGTAGCTGCCGGTAATCGGCGCCTGAACACCAACTTTCAGAGTGTCAGCGATAGCCGGAACGGCCAGCAGCGAGATGGCCACCAGGGCCGACAGCATTTTTCCCATCTTCATTGTGTTTCCTCCATCGATAAAAGGGGGTGGACCGGTCGTACTGAAAAGCACGATGACAATAACTTCACTTCAGCAAGCGGTTGCATAAGTGGAAGCAAGGGATAATCTCATTGTATGCAAACCAAATATCGGTTTAGCGATATTACATACGTTGTCTACCTCTGGCCGGCCCCAATGCGGACTCAGCCGGTGCCGCGCAGCATCTGCAGCAGGGCATGCCGGGCAATGCTGGGGTTTTCCTTCAAGCGCCGCCGTGAGTAGGGCATCCAGGACTCGCCGTAGGGGAGATAGACGCGCAGGCGGTGTCCCTGGTCGAGCAGAATCTGACGCAGCTCCGGGTCGACGCCGAGGAGCATCTGAAATTCGTACTGGTCTCGTTTGAGGCCGTACTTGTCGATCAATCGCAGCGCTTCAAAAACCAGTTTTTCATCGTGAGTGGCAATACCTACATAAGCGCCATGCTTGAACATTCGATCAAGGCATTCGACAAAACTCTGGTTGATGGTCTCCATATTTTTCCAGGCCGCGGTGCGCGGTTCGTTGTAAATCCCCTTGCAGAGCCGGTAGTGCATCGGCTTATCGCTGAGATCCTCGATGTCCTGCGGGGTGCGGCGCAGGTAGGATTGAACCACCACGCCGACGTTTTTCGGAAATTCCTCGCGCAGCCGCCGATAGAACTCCAGCGTCTTGTCGGTGCACTCGATATCTTCCATGTCGATGCGCACGAAGTTATCCAGTTCGGCCGCCTTGGCGACGATCTCGTGGATGTTGTCAAAGGCGAACTGCTCGTCGAGTAACAGCCCCATCTGGGTCGGCTTGAGGGACAGGTTGCCGTCCAGTTTTTCGCGGTGGATGGTTTCGAGGATCTCCAGACACTGTCCTTTGAAAAACTCCGCTTCCGCATTGGTTTTGATGAACTCGCCGAGGATGTCGATGGTCAGCATCATCCCCTGCTCATTCAGTTTACGACCGACCAGCACTGCATCGCTGAGCTGTTCGCCGGCGATATAACCTTTGGCGAAGTAGCTGACCAGCGGTCCCGGAATATGCATGATGGTCTTGGAGACCAGGTAGTTGAAAATGGACATTTTTACTCCGTATCAGGTGTCAGGAATCGGGCAACAGAGCACAGAGACCTTCTGTGCCTGTTGCCTGTCGATTCGGTTGACGGTTATTCCTCATCCATAAACGGGTATTCGAAACTCTCCGGGGCGTCGTAGGTCTCTTTGATGGTGCGTGATGAGACCCAGCGCAGCAGGTTCAGGTAAGAACCGGCCTTGTCGTTGGTCCCCGAAGCGCGGGCGCCACCGAAGGGTTGCTGGCCGACTACGGCACCGGTCGGCTTGTCGTTGATGTAGAAGTTGCCGGCGGCATTTTCCAGTTTGCTCAGCGCCAGGCTGACGGCGCGCCGATCATTGGCGAAGATGGCGCCGGTCAGGGCGTACGGTGAGGTCTGGTCGCAGCGTTCGAGGGTTTCTTCGAACTGGGCGTCCGGGTAGACGTAGAGGGTCATGACCGGGCCGAAAATTTCCTCTTCCATGGTGCGGAAGTTGGGATTGCCGGTCAGGATCACGGTCGGCTCGATAAAGTAGCCGACGCTGTCATCGTAGTTGCCGCCGATAATAATCTCGGCGTCCTTTGATTCTTTGGCGTAGGCGATGAATTCGGTGATGCTGGCAAAAGCGGCCTTGTCGATCACGGCATTGAAGAAGTTGCCGAAGTCATCGGTCGGGCCGGGCTTGATTCTGGCGATATCCTGTTCCAGCTCTTTGCGCAGGGCGTCCCACATGGAAGCCGGGATATAGGCACGCGAGGCAGCCGAGCATTTCTGTCCCTGGTATTCGAAGGCGCCGCGGATGATGGCGGTGGTCAGCTTGCGCAGGTCGGCACTTTTATGGGCGACGATGAAGTTCTTACCGCCGGTTTCCCCGACGATCCGGGGGTAAGATTTGTAGTTGGCAATGTTTTCGCCGATGGTCTGCCACATGTTCTGGAAGACACCGGTCGAACCGGTGAAGTGCACGCCGCCGAGGTCCTTGTGCGGCAGGCAGATCTTGCCGATCTGGGCACCGGAACCGGGGATGAAGTTGATGACGCCGTCCGGCATCCCGGCTTCCTTGAGGATCTGCATCAGCAGGTAGGGGGTGTAGACGCAGCTTGATGCCGGTTTCAGCAGGACGGTGTTGCCCATGATCGCCGGAGCGGTCGGCAGGTTGCCGGCGATGGCGGTAAAGTTAAAGGGAGCAACCGCCAGCACAAAGCCTTCCAGCGGACGCTGCTGGACATAGTTCCAGAGGCCGGTCGGGGAGATCGGCGGCTGGTCGCTGTAGATCTGCTGGGCGGAGTAGACGTTGAAGCGCAAAAAGTCGATCAGTTCGCAGGCGGCATCGATCTCGGCCTGGAAGGCGTTTTTGCTGGTGGTCAGCATGCTCGCCGCGTTCATTTGATAGCGGTATTTTCCGGCCAGCAGTTCGGCTGCTTTGAGGAAAATCGCCGCCCGTTCTTCCCAACGCAGCGCTTCCCATTCCTTTTTGGCATCCATGGCTGCCTTGACCGCCATTTCGATTTCGGCCTCGCCCGCCATATGGTATTCCGCCAGAACATGCTGATGATTGTGCGGCATCACCACCTGGCCGATCTTGCCGGTGCGGACTTCCTTGCCGCCGATGATCAGGGGGATTTCGATCTTTTTCGCCGCCAGCTCCGTCAGCGCGGCTTTCAGTTTGGCGCGCTCGGGAGTGCCTGGAGCATAGGAGTAAACCGGTTCATTGGCCGGGACGGGAACTTTAATGACAGCGTTGTTCAGAAGGTTCATGGTTCTCCTCTTTCATTGGTTTGTCCCGGCATTTATTCATCAGCGCATGTCGGGAACGATTGAATACAGCTATCAGCAAGGAGGGTGCCAAACTCTGTTTTGTTCTGCAGAACAGGTCTGGTTGGAGCCGCTGTCTAGGGATTATAGCAGCTATTTCACGCATTTCTTTGAAAGGTGAAAAGAGTTTTTCTGTTTCCCGGAAGAGGGTATGGGAAGCTTTGCCGGGCAAATCGAGCGAGTGTTTTATGCAGGGCTGCATAATTGTGTCGGGAGGTGTTTTTTTCTCGTCCGGATCTGTCGGTTGCCCAGGAGGTTGTCCGAGAATACGAGCCGTAGCGAGAAATCGGCTGTTCGAGGGCAGATTTTCGTAGGTTTGAGAGCGAATAGCACCGCTATTTGTCGAAAACATACGGAAATATGAACCGATCAGACGG
>WTCI01000313.1 GCA_013138655.1 Desulfuromonadaceae bacterium
CCGCCTCTTGACAGTGAAGGATGCGTTGTCCTGACGAATGAAGAGTTCAGCCGAATTGCTCGGTACATTGAAATCGGACGGACCCCGATGGTGATCAGTGAAGAAGTTCAATGGAGTGCCAGCCGGGACTGGCTCGATATGAATATTGAAATTCAGGCAACCCTGGAACGTTGGCGGCAAAGTTGGGAAAATGCTGATCTCGAAAACTATCTGAAAATGTATGACGTCGGCTTTTGGGCCCGGGGGCATGATCGCGAAAGTTGGCAGAACTATAAGAAACAGGTTTTTGCCGGGAAAACTTATCAGAAAATTGATCTGAGCGATATTTCCTTGTTCGGTTACCCACGGGTCGCTGACAGTCGGTCGATGGTTGTTGCAAACTTCCGGCAGCACTATCGCTCAAATAATTACAATGGTGAGATGAAAAAGCGTCTTTATATGGTCAAAGAGGCCGGAGCCTGGAAGGTTCTCTATGAAGGGCGTCAATGAAATGCCCTGGAAGGTTAAACAAAAATGAGCCGTAGCCTGTCGATTGCTGTCCTTTTAATTGTTTTTCTGCTTTTCTCAAGCAGCTTTGCCGCAAACTTTATCGTCCGTGGTGATGGAACAGTTCTCGACCAGCGCTCCGGACTGATCTGGCAGCAGGGAACTTCAGGGCAACTGCCCTGGTTGGAGGCGGTACGCTATTGTAATCAACTGGAGCTTGCCGGATCCCGTAGCTGGCGTTTGCCGTTTAAGGATGAATTGAAAAGCTTGTTTCTGGCCACTGGTTCAGGTGAACAGCTCGATACCGGAATTTTCCCAGAGCTTCAGGCGGAAGTTTTCTGGTCTTTAAGCCGTGAGGAATTACAGCCGGACCAGGTTTGGGGGGTTAGCTTTGCTGATGGTCGGGATTATCTGTTTGATCGCAGTCATTTTAATTTTCAAGCTCGGTGCATGATTGAAACCCCGGAAGCTGTTTACCTGCCGTTGCTTAACAAGTGGTGTAAGGCTTGGTCCAAACAGGATGTTGATGCTTATCTTGATTGTTATGGGCAACAATTTACCCCGGAAAGGGGGATCAGCCGTGTCACCTGGGCCAAGCAACGCAGGGAACGGGTGTTGCGACCCAAAGCTTTGCAGGTGGAGATAGCCTACATCAAGGTCGTATCGGAAAAGGGCGGTCGGGCAGAAATTATGTTTCGGCAGACCTATCGATCCGATAGCTATCGTGATCAGGTCATGAAAATTCTGACCCTGGGTTTGGAACGGGGGAATCTGGTGATTGTCGGTGAGCGGACGATATCAAAAATCAAATAGGTATCTTTTTTTTGCGAGACCATCAATGGCAGGCTTGAAATGGCTGGGACAAAAGCTGAAACTGTGAAGTTTCGGCTTTTGTCGTTAAGACTAGGAACCTGTCGGACTATCCATGAGCCAGCTGCAAATCCGGCTGTTTGGCCCAGATTTATGCTCCTTTTCAGCTCATAGCTACGGCTATGCGCTTTCAACCGAGCCCAAATCCGGCCTCAAACTTCCAAATTTTCGCTTCGGCCCGGATAGTCCGACAGGCTCCTAGAATCTGCTATCGGGGTCCCAGCCGACACATTTGTTGCGCCCCTGTTTTTTGGCTTCGTAGAGGGCATTGTCAGCAAGGTTCATTAAGTCATAAACGTCGGTGCTGTCTCCGGGGAAGTGGGATATGCCGATCGAGATAGTCAGCCGCTGTCCCGGTTGACTCTCCTCGGCTCCGGCGAAGTATTCCTTTTCGATGCACGTGCGTAATTTTTCTGCAACCGTAAGACTGAGTTGTTTGTCGGTTTTCGATAGGAGCAGAATAAACTCCTCGCCACCGAAACGTGCCACCAGGTCAACCTCTCGGGTGTTTTGCTGAAAGAGCGAGGCGACTTTTTTCAGGACGATATCCCCTTTCAGGTGTCCATGAAAATCATTGTAGTGTTTGAAATGATCAATGTCGATCATCAGGAGACTGAAGCTGCTTTTCTGGCGGCGTGACTGGGCCAGTTCGCGCAAGAGAGACTCCTGAAACTGGCGCCGGTTGGCTAAACCGGTCAGCTCATCTGTTGCCGATAAGGATTTGGTTTTTTCATAGAGACGGGCATTTTCGATGGCAATGGCTGCCTGGTTAGCAATTGCTTGGGCAATTTTCCGGGTATTTGCGTTGAAGGCATCTGTTTTTGTCTGGTGAAGATTGATCATGCCGATGAGTCTGTTCTGAATGACCATCGGTACTGTTAACAGGCTCCCTGAACGGATGACCTCACTGCCATACAATTCACCGCCGGCAACTTTTTCCAGATCCTCACAGTAGGCGGCCCTCTGGTTTAATGCCGCTTCCCCCGTGATTCCTTGCCCCAGTACGACGTGGATCGATTTCAGGTTGATTCCATAAAGCCCTTGAGCCTTGACGGCATCCAGGTTCTCAGAGCCATGCCGCAAGAGCAGCAGCATGCAGGAAGAACAGTCTATGACGCTTTTTAACGCCTGCACGATTTTTTCATAAATAAGCTGCGGGTCCAGCGATGAAGTCATTGTTCGGGTGATTTGGAAGAGTGACGATAACTCCTGGTTTTGCTCTTTGAGGGTAACAGCACGCTCCTCCAAATCCAGGTTGGTTTTGCGTAAGTGCTGGTTGTGTTCTTCAAGCTCTTTGGTGCGCTCCAACTGACGGCCCAGCTGTTGCCGGCTTTGTTCTTGTTTCTCCAGCTGATCAAGAAGTTGATTGAAATCACAAGCCAATTCGGCCAATTGTGAAGAATTCTTTTCTTCGATAGTCACTCTATTTGTACGATCACCCGAGCGAATTTTTTGTCCTGTGGTCAGCAGCGAATCGAGGGGTTTGAACAGACGCAGCAACAGGGAGCGATAGAGTGTGAAGCAAATCAGTAAGCTCAGGGCGGTGACTCCCAACAGGTAAAAACGGTGTCCAAGGATGATATTTTCGATATTGTTCAAGGACTGTGAGGTTCCCAGCAGAAAAACGCTGTCATGACCTAAAGGGAGAGGTGTATAGGAAAAGATCCGGGACTTGTCGCTGTCAGGAATGATTGCCAGAGGAACCCCGGTTGCCAGTTTGGCAAGATCCTTCACGCAAAGGTGTGGCTGCTCGTCAAGCGCCGAACTGTTGGTCGCGATCATCTGGCCTGCTTCGTCCAGTAAGTAAACGTCGCTTTTGAGGTGATCGGACAGTGTGTCCATGAAAGCAGAATCCAGAGGGTGTTGCAAAAACAGGAAGTTGTCAGATTCTGTTTCCAGACAGGTGGTCAAGATATAACTCTGCTCTTTTTCGTTTTTGATAACCGATGTCACCGGCGATTGTAAATTTTTGGCTTTCAGCGCAAGGAGTTTGTACTCCTCCGGAAAATCTTCATCCGCTAGATGATTGATTCTGAGTGTTGCATGCCAATTATGCAGGTTGACAAAGTGCTGCAGCTCTTCAAAGGATGCCGGCATCTTGTGTTTTGTCTCAATAATATGCTGGACGAGCATCCGCTCCTGTTGTTTGAAATCCTTGTAGATATACCCCTGAACATGTTCCAGCCGGTCGCATGCCGAGTCGACCAGGCGTTTTTTAAGCAGAATACTGGAGCCGAAGGTTGTGGCCAGGGAAAAAGCCAGTAAAAGAAGGACATAAGGGAGGAAGACCTTTTTCACGAGAGACATGTTCTGATAACGAAAATTAAGCAATGGCAGGAACCTTATCAAAGTTGCTCGGTTCTGATCATCTCAATGAGGGTGTTCGCAACGACGGGATCAAACTGGCTTCCGGCATGCGTCTCAAGCTCTTTTAATGCAGCCTCTGTCGTCAAGGCTTTTCGGTACGGTCGGTCAGATGTCATGGCATCGTAGCTGTCGGCCACTGAGAGAATCCGCGATTCGATCAGCAGGTTGTCGCCGCGGATGCCGTGTGGGTAGCCGTTGCCGTCAAAGCGTTCGTGGTGCTGCCCGACTATATCCCGGATTTTTGCCATGAAATGGATCGGTTCCAGAATACGCATACCGATCAGGGGATGCTGACGCAGGTTGTCAATGTCGCTGGGAGAAAGGGCTTCTACTTTATGCAACAGCGTACCATCAATGCCGATTTTACCGATATCGTGCAGAATGGCTGCCTGTTCGAGGTCTTTGAAGGAGTTTTCCGCAAGATTCAGCTTGTGAGCCATGCCCATTGCATAGTGGGTCACCCGTTCGGAATGCCCTCGGGTATAGGGATCACTGGCTTCAACGGCTGAGACCAAAGCTTGAACCGTAGAGAGATAAGTACTCTGTTGCTCTTCATAGAGACTGGCATTTTTAATTGCAACACTTGCCTGGGCGGCGATTGTCGAGAGGATTTCCAGGTCACTTTCATAAAAGCTGGAGCCGTCAACCCGGTTGGCAATGGTGATGGTTCCGATGATTTCGTTTTGGATAAACAGTGGCGCACAGATGACAGAATCGCGGGTAAAGCCGAGCCGGCTCATGCGGGAAAATTCTCGACTCTTATCGATACTTTTGATCAGCAGCGGTTCACGGTTTTCGATGACCCAGTGGGAAACACCGCCCGGATTGAGGGGGATTTCCCTATCCGGATCGTAGTGCGAACTCGGAATCCCGAGGACCTCGCCAATTTCCAGTTTCTCGCTGTTTTTATCATAAAGCAGAATATAGCCGACATCTGCTTGCAGCGATTCCGTTGTTTTGTGTAACAAGAGGTTGAAAAGATTTTTCAATTCCATGGTTGAATTGATAACCAAGCCCATTTCATACAAGGTTGACAGGCGATTAACCGCTTTAGCCAGGGTGGTGTTGCGGTCTTCCAGGATCCCGGCGAGATCTGAGATGCGGAAGTTGGCTTCTTCAACCTCTTTGATGCGTTTCTCAAGTGCCATGTTAAGAGTCTCAATTTCCTTGAGGCGCTCCTCAAGGGTCATATGCATACTTTGCAGTGTGTCTTTGTGCAGCATCTTTTCGTGCTTGATGGCCTGTTCCCGTTCGAAGTGGAGCGTTGAATCGAGGTGCCGGCCGAGCCGTTCAACCATGCGATTAAACTTTTCGGCGAGCAGGGACATTTCCCGTGAACTGGTTATGCGAACGTGCGCCTTGGAGAAGTTGCCCTGTTCAAGCTCGGTCATGGCACCGATCAGCTTACGGATCGGGCTATCAACATAATAAAGGATGAAGATGACCAGGCTGGTGATCATAATCAGCAGAATCGATGCGGAAGAAAAGAGGTTGGCCCGTTTGCCTTGTTGTTGCAGGGACTGTAGTGAATCAAGAAACAGGTGGACACTGAAAATCCCCAGGAGTTTTTTTGCTGGATCGTGACAACTGTGGCAACTTGGTTCGTTTTTAATCGGGAGGGTTGAGGTGTAGGTGATACCGTCTTCAGATGTTAAGGCCAAACCATCGGGGTTGTTGCGAAAGGTCATCAGGTCGAAAATGGGAACAGGATGACCGATTTCCTGATGGTTGGATGACAGCAGGATAAAGCCGCTTTCGTCAAAAATACGTGGTGACATAATTGCCGATTCATCGACGATCTTTTTCAGGGTATTGATGACGTCCTGATTGTTACCGGTCTGCATCGCCGTGGTGATGTTATTGTGAATAACCTTGGCAAGGATTTTGTTGTGCTGTGCCATCATCTGTTCAACCATCAGGGTCTGGCTGCGCATATTGTGCCAAGTCGCGGCGCCCACAGCGATGAGCGTGACCAGGATGGAGATGCCGAGAATCTTGATTTTGAGGGAATTCATCTGAATTTACCGCCCGCCTCGGGAGATACTGTCCTGCAGAGTCATTGTCCCATGGAGGAAAATGCTTTTGCAGAGTTATTTTTTGATTCCAGCAAGTTAGCAGTTCCCGCCGATTAAAAAACAAAGCCTACCGGTTTCGAGGTGTTATCGGGGGAGGATTAGAAATCCAGCAGTTTTTTGTTAGTCTGTTCACAGTAGGGCACTTTCAAGATTAAGAAATTATATGATTTTTTTGTGCTTTACGCATCAATTTTCTTTATTTTTTAATCAACTTCCGGGCTCGGCAAAAGAATTTGACTTTGCAATCTTTCTATGATTTTCTATGGCGCTGGTTTTTGCTGGTCTGGAACGTCTTTTGATGCAACTAAATGATTTCGATTATTCACTTCCGGAAGAGTTAATCGCCCAACAGCCGGTAGCGCAGCGGGATGCCTCGCGCCTGATGTGTCTGGATCGCCGTAATAAAACGATTTTGTCCCGGCGATTTACCGATATCCTGGAATACTTTCGTTCTGGTGATGTGCTGGTTTTCAACAACACCCGGGTCATTCCGGCGCGCTTGCTCGGTTATAAAGAAACCGGCGGCAAAGTTGAAATTTTCTTAGTAAGGCCTGTCACTACCCTTGCTGCGGACGAAGAATGGTTGTGTCTGACAAAGAGTTCCCGGCCGCTGCGCTCGGGAACCTTTGTTGCCTTGGCTGATGGGTTGAGTGCTGAAGTCCTGGAGGAAGCAGAGCCGCCGTACCGACGGGTGCGTTTTCACTGTAACGGTGACTTTATGCAGCGGGTTGAGGAGGTCGGTCACTTGCCGTTGCCTCCCTATATCAAACGAGAAGATGGTGCCGAGGATCGTTCCCGCTATCAAACGGTCTTTGCTCGTGAAAAAGGTGCGGTGGCTGCGCCAACGGCCGGGTTGCATTTTACCGATGAGATATTGTTGCGGTTGGCGGCGCTTGGAGTGCAACTTGCCCCGGTCACCCTGCACGTGGGGTTAGGCACTTTTTTGCCGGTGCGGGTTGCTGATATCCGGCAGCATAAAATGCATACGGAACTGTTCTCCGTGCCTGAAGAAACTGCGGGTGTGGTGAACCGGGCCCGGCAGGAGCAACGGCGAGTTTTCGCCCTTGGAACGACCAGTGCCAGGGTGTTGGAAACTGCGGTAACGGAAGACGGTTGTTTGCTGTCCGGCTCCGGTGAGAGCGATATATTTATCTATCCCGGTTATCGTTTCAAGCTGGTCGATGCCCTGATTACCAATTTTCATCTGCCGAAATCGACACTGTTGATGCTGGTTTCGGCTTTTGCCGGGAGGGATTTTATCCTGACCGCATATCGCCAGGCTGTTGCTGAACAGTACCGTTTTTTCAGCTATGGTGATTGTATGTTGATTCTCTAAGGCAGGTTTCGTATTGTCCGGATTCAATTACGTTCTTTTACATCAGGATCAGCACAGCCAGGCGCGGCGAGGTTGTATCACGACACCGCGGGGTGAGATTCAGACTCCGGTTTTCATGCCGGTCGGTACCCAGGGCACAGTCAAGGGGATGCTGCCGGAAGCGCTGAAAGAGATCGGTGCACAGATTATTCTTGCCAACACCTATCATCTCTACTTGCGTCCCGGGCATAAATTGGTACGGCAGTTGGGTGGCCTGCATAAGTTCATGCAGTGGGATCGGCCGATTCTGACCGACAGCGGAGGCTTTCAAGTTTTCAGCCTCGGTGACTTGCGCAAAATTACTGAAGAGGGAGTTGCTTTTCAGTCACATCTTGACGGCAGCAAACATCTGCTGACACCGGAACTGTCGATAGAGATCCAACAGGCCCTTGGTGCCGATATTATCATGGTGTTTGATGAATGTATTCCGCATCCGGCAGAACGTTCCTATGTCGTCGATTCGACCAACCGCTCGGCGCGTTGGGCCAAGCGTTGTCGTGAAGTGCTCCCGGCGGGTTCACCATCCGCCCTGTTCGGTATTGTTCAAGGCGGTATGGAGCTGGAACTGCGAAAACAGAGCGCTGAACAGTTGCAGGAAATCGGTTTTGAGGGTTATGCTCTCGGCGGTCTGTCAGTGGGGGAGGAAACCTCTCACATGTATGACATGATGGAATACAGTTTACCGCTGCTGCCGCAGGAGCGGCCCCGCTACGTGATGGGGGTGGGCACGCCGGAAAATTTAGTCGAGGGTGTGGCTCGCGGATGTGATATGTTCGACTGCGTGATGCCGACCCGCAATGCACGTAACGGTGTGTTGTTCACCGGCTTTGGCAAAATCAGTATAAAACAGGCGCGGTATCGGGAAGATCCACAGCCGGTCGATCCCGATTGTCAGTGTTATGTTTGCCGTAATTACAGCCGGGCGTATTTGCGCCATCTTTATATGAGTAAAGAAATTCTCGCATCGGTACTTAACACGCACCACAATCTTTACTACTATCAGCAGTTAATGGCTGGAATCAGGCAGGCACTCGAAAACGGAAGCTTTGCTGAGTTTCGGTCTGAGTTTTATCGGAAATGTCAATAACGTTAAGGACTTTTACTTTTAAGGGCGCGGTAGCGCCAAACACTGTTAAGGAGGAATATTCAATGGCAACAGAAGCTTTCGCAATGACAGGAAATGCAACACAGGGTCAGGGTGGTGGTTATGAAGGAATCATCATGCTGGTGGCGATGTTTGCGATCTTTTATTTTCTGCTCATTCGGCCGCAGCAGAAGCGTGCCAAGCAACATAAAGAGCTGATCAGTGCAATTAAAGCCGGGGATCAAGTTGTCACTGCCGGCGGCATTCATGGGAAAGTCGCTTCGGTTGAAGACACCACTGTCGCTCTTGAAATTGCGACCGGTGTAAAAATCAAATTGAACCGTTCTACAATTACTGAAATCAAACAGTAAGCTGATCGACTGCAAACGTAAAGTCTTTCATCCCGACTCAATAAGATTGACGTCAAAAGGGAGATACGACGCAGATGTCCAATAGTCTAAAATTCAAAGGCGTGGGGGTGATTCTCTGCCTGCTTCTGTCGCTCTTCGCTATGGCGCCGACGCTGATGCGTGGCAGCCTGCCGCAATGGTGGCTGGATACTTTTGATCCGATCCAGCTTGGTCTTGATCTACAGGGCGGGATGCATCTGGTTCTCGGTGTCGATGTCGATAAGGCGGTGGAAAGCCGTATCGACACCATCCTGGATCAAACGGAGAACCAGTTGCACGAGAAGGACATTATCTTCAAGCGGCTTGAGCGGCGCCAGGGCGACCGCTTGGTGGTGCTTGTCTATGATGATGTGGAAGGGGCCAAGGTTGATGCTCTGATGACGGAAAATTATCCGTCTCTTGAAGCGGAAACCTTTACGGGCGCTGGCGGTTATATCGAAAAACATTTTCGCCTGAGCGATAATGAAATCGAAAATATCAAGGATTACGCCGTTCGGCAGGCTCTGGAAACCATGCGTAACCGGGTTGACCAGTTCGGGGTCAGTGAGCCGACCTTACAGCGGCAGAGTGGTCACCGGATTTTGATCCAACTGCCCGGGGTCAAAGATCCCGACCGGGCGATCGGCCTGCTTGGTAAAACCGCCCGCCTTGAATTCAAGCTGGTGGCAGAAGAGGCCAATCTCCAGGAGGCTGTTGCCGGTAACCTGCCGGAAGGAACCCAGTTGCTATACGAGCGCAACACCAATCGCAGTACCGGTGTGGTGACCGAAACCCCGCTGCTGGTGATCGACAAGACGGTTCTGACGGGCGATCTGCTTTCCGATGCCAATGTGCGGATCGATACACGTTTCAATGAGCCTTATGTCGCGATCGATTTCAATGCGGTTGGAGCGAAACGTTTTGATCAGATTACCGCCGCCAATGTCGGCAAGCGGATGGCGATCGTTCTGGATGACACAGTTTATTCGGCTCCGGTGATACGGGAACGGATCGCCGGCGGCAGTGCGCAGATTTCCGGTTCGTTCTCCTCGCAGGAAGCGACCGACCTGGCGATCATATTGCGCGCCGGCTCTCTACCGGCTCCGGTCAAGATCCTCGAGAATCGTACTGTCGGTCCGTCCCTCGGTCAGGATTCCATCGACAAGGGGATCAAGTCGATCCTGGTCGGCGGCCTGTTGGTGGTCATCGCCATGATTATTTATTATCAGATATCTGGTGTGATTGCCGTCACGGCCTTGCTTTTGAACCTGTTGTTCATCTCGGCGATGCTGTCAATGTTCGGTGCGACATTGACTTTGCCCGGTTTGGCCGGGATCGTCCTGACGGTCGGTATGGCAGTCGATGCCAACGTGCTGATTTTCGAACGTGTTCGGGAGGAGTTGCGCCTTGGCAAGGCGCCGAAACTGGCACTCGAAGCTGGCTACGCTAAAGCATTTATGACCATCATTGATGCCAACATGACGACCTTGCTGGCTGCACTGGTTCTGTTCCAGTTCGGAACCGGTCCGGTTAGGGGCTTTGCCGTGACATTGTCGATCGGTATTATTGCTTCGCTGTTTACCGCGATCTTTGTTTCGCGGGTTATTTTTGACACTTTCCTGCAGGGCCGCGATGTCAAGCGGCTGAGTATATAAGGAGGCTGGCGGCATGCAGCTGATCAAGCCGGATACCAATATAGATTTTGTCAACAAGCGTAAAATTGCGCTGATCGTTTCCATTGTGCTGATCCTGATCGGTCTGACATCGTTGACCATAAAAGGTGGCCCCGATTATGGCATCGATTTTATCGGCGGCACCCTGGTGCAGGTTCAGTTTGCCGAGGAAACAGATGCTTCGGCGATTAAGACAGCTCTGGATGGACTGGACATCGGCAACCCGGTGGTCCAGAGTTTTGGGGATAACCGGAATGAGTACCTGATCCGGGTGGAACAGAGTTCCACCGAGTTACAGGGGCTGTCCAGCCAGATTCGGACGGCACTGGAATCATCCTATACAAAGGGGAGTGTCGATATCCGCCGGGCTGAAATGGTCGGCCCCCAGGTTGGGAAAGACCTGCGCAACAAGGGGTTGAAGGCTGTTTTGTACGCCATGCTGGGAATCCTGGTCTATGTTTCCTGGCGTTTTGAATTTCGTTTTGCGGTTGGGGCGATCCTCGCGCTGATGCATGATGTGCTGATTACCCTGGGTGCTTTCAGTGTTTTTGGTAAAGAGATTGATTTGCCGATTATTGCCGCATTTCTGGCTATCATCGGTTATTCGCTGAACGATACCATTATCGTTTATGACCGGATCCGTGAAAATCTCGGCAAGCACAACAAGCAGAGTTTCTCCTTTATTGTCAATCGCAGTGTCAATGAAACCCTGTCGCGGACTCTCTTGACTTCCGGTACGACCCTGCTGGTTGTCATGGCCCTCTTTATTTTCGGGGGTGGGGTGATTCATAACTTCGCTTTTGCTATGCTGGTCGGTGTGTTGGTCGGAACCTATTCGTCGATTTTTGTCGCCAGCCCAGTGCTGATCTTCTGGGAACAACGAAAAGCAGCCCGCGCCGGCTAGTTTTCATCCGGAAACGGCCCCCTTTCGCGATCTCGGCGTCAATCAGCGGGCCCACTTGTGCGGCGTACTGATATATATATGCTTCTGCGTAACCACTCTGGTTTCCTTGACCTCGCGAAAAACCACTCATTTCTCATATAAAAATCTTCTGGTGTCCATCTGGAAACTTCGGATGGACACCACTAGGAGGCTGTCCGACAATACAAGAACCTACTGC
>WTCI01000020.1 GCA_013138655.1 Desulfuromonadaceae bacterium
CGTTTCAAAAAGGAGACGGAGAATATCCTCAGTTATGTGCCTGGATTTGGTAAGGATCTGGTGAATATCGCCAGGCGTGCCGAGGAATCGTTTAAAAGTTTCATGACTCCCGGGATGCTTTTTGAGGGCTTGGGTTTCGATTATTTTGGAGCAATCGACGGGCACAATCTGGAAGAATTGATGGAGACTCTGGAGAATGTTTCGCAGATCAACGGACCGGTTTTACTGCATGTTGTGACGAAAAAAGGTAAAGGGTTCGCTCCGGCAGAAGAGAACCCGTGCAAATATCACGGTGTCGGGCCTTTTGATCCGCAAACCGGCGAAATCAAGGGCGGAAAACCGGGGCGTGCCGCCTCTTATACCGAGGTGTTCGGCAAGACCCTGATCGAGCTGGCCAATGCTGATCAGCGGATCGTTGCAATTACCGCTGCCATGACCGAAGGGACTGGGCTCAAAGGTTTCTCCGAGGCTTTCCCCGAGCGTTTTTTCGATGTCGGGATTGCCGAGCAGCATGCGGTGACCTTTGCCGCCGGGTTGGCCTGCCGTGGACTGCATCCGGTGGTGACCCTCTATTCAACCTTTATGCAGCGTGCTTATGATCAGCTTCTGCATGATGTTTGTCTCCAGAACCTATCGGTGACATTTGCCCTGGATCGGGGTGGTTTGGTCGGGGCTGACGGGCCGACGCATCACGGGGTTTTCGATCTGTCTTTCATGCGGCATATTCCGAACCTGATTTTTGCCGTACCGCGTAATGAAGTTGAATTACGCCGGATTATGAAAGCAGCCAGTCTCTTCGACGGGCCATTTGCTTATCGTTATCCCCGCGGGAACGGTGTCGGTTTGCCTTTAGATGGGACGATCGAACCCCTTGAGATTGGTCAAGGGGAACTCCTGCGCAAGGGCTCTGATGCCTTGATCATTGCTGTCGGCGTACTGATCGGAGAAGCACTTGAGGCGGCAAAGTTGCTCTCTGAACAAGGCATTGAGGTTGCGGTCGTCGATGCGCGTTTTGTCAAGCCACTCGACTGCGAGCTGATTTTGTCGCAAGCAGCCAAGGTTCCGCTGGTTGTGACGGCAGAAGAGAACGTCCTGCAAGGCGGTTTCGGGGCAGCAGTTCTTGAGCTGTTGAGTGATGCCGGGCTGAGTGTGCCGATACGACGGATCGGTATCCCGGATGAGTTTGTTGAACAGGGTACGCAGGCAGAACTGCGGGCAATGCTCGGAATTGATGCTGAGGGGATGGTCGCAACGATCCATCAGGATTTGAAAAAAAATCGGCTTGTGGCCGCAATCGGCTGATCATAATAATAGAACTGAAAAATTCTCAGGGCGTTCGTTTTACGGACGCCCTAAGCTGCTCTTTAGAGTATTTTTCTTTTTTTACAAAGGTAAATTTGCGTGTCATCTTTGCTAGTATTACAGTATTGTCTTGGACGATTCGGTTTGCAAGGAGTTGCGCATGGCTCGTAAAATATTCATAGCTGCGACGGGAATGAACAGCGGTAAAACAACAACCAGTCTTTCCTTGATGCATATGGCCCTGAAAAAATATGATCGCGTCGGCTTCATTAAGCCGATTGGCCCCAAACCGGCTGAATATAACGGGCAGGTTGCAGATAAGGATGCTATTCTCATGGCCCGTTATTTTGGGTTGGTTGACGATCTGCCGTTGATGTCGCCATTTGTCCTGCACCAGGGAGATACCCGGCGTATCATGGACGGAGAGTTGTCTCGTGAAAAAATCTCTCAACAGATATTTGCTGCCATAGCTGAACTTGAAGACAAGAATGATTTTTTGATTATTGAGGGGGCAGGTCATACCGGTGTCGGTTCTTTGCTCGGTTGCAATAATGCCCGTATCGCTCGTGAAGCAAATGCTGCGGTCCTGATGGTCACGGGGGGTGGTTTGGGGAATGTTGTCGATGCGGCGCATATGAATCTGGCGTTGTTCCAGAAGGAACGGGCTGATGTTAAGGCGATATTGGTTAATAAGATTATCCCGAACAAAAGAGAACAAGCCCTGGATTACCTTGCTCTGGCCTTTCGGCCTGAAGGCATCCAGGTTATAGGCGGTTTCAATTATCAGCCGATTTTGGCAAATCCAACGTTACGGCGTATTGCCAATGTCCTGGATATAGAGTTGCACGCCGGTGAAGAAGAAGCGCAGCGGATTGTCCACAATGTGCAAATCGGTGCCGCTTCTGCACAGCGTGTTGCCGAACTGTTGTGTGAATCCTCTCTGGTGATCGTGAACAGAAGTCGAGATGAACTGCTTGTGACCTTGGCAAATCTCTATCGGATAGAAGAGTATCGGGAAAAAATTGCCGGGATTGTCATCCCCGGGGTCGGGCAGATCAGCCACATAACCCAGACGATCATCAAGGATAGCGGTATCCCCTATATGCGTGTCAGCCGGACGTCTTCCACTGTATTCGAGATGATAAATGATGACGTTTCCAAGTTGACTGTTGAGGACACACACAAAATCTGCCTGATTACCGGTTTGGCGGAAAAACGCTTCGATTTCGATGCGATAGATAAGCTATTTGATTAGGTTAAAGGGGATTTCCATGCTGATTCGTGTTCGCTATAAAGATGGCAGGATTGATCTGGTTCCATCGAAAAAGCTTGATGAACTGATTCTGATGAGCGAGATAGAACAGTTTGAACGTTCCACCGGTTGGGTGATTCTGGGAAAAGACCCGATCAGGAGTTCACTGCGTGGCGGTTATCCAGGCGCTGAGCGCCGCTCCTCCATGATTCTTAGTTCCAGGGAGAAAGGGAAATAGTTGCGTTGGCTAACTGGTGCCCATCCGGAAACTGCGGATGGGGGCACTGCAAGTTTTCATATGGGAAACTAACAGATTTTTACTCGTCGCCACACTGTCGCATGATTTTTTGGCATAATTGTGGTCAATTGCAAGAAAGTGAAGATTTATGTTGATACGAGTACGGTATAGTGCCGGGCGGATAGAACAGGTTCCCCCGCGAAAATTGCAGAAACTGATAGATGCAAGAAGAATAATTCAATTTATGCGTTCCGGTGGCTGGGTCACGGTCGGTTTTGATCCGATCCGCTCGGAAAATTCCACCGGGTACGTCGGACCGGAAAGACGTAACTGACGAGTAAGAAATTTGTATTTCTGAAACCGGCAAATGCCGGTTTTTTTTGTTCTTGCAGATTAGCGATAGTCCATTAACTGATTGAACTTCCGGTGTTTTTTCTTTAAGTGGCTTTGTGTTTAGCTTGGATGGTGTTAGAATGATCGAAACTGTAAGGAGGTGCTCTATGAAGGAAGTCTCTGTAGTTTATCAAGACGGGATGATGGACATGGTTGAACCTCAACTTTTGCAGGGTTTGATTGAGAGTGATGGGATCGTCAAATTTCAGCGTGCTGATGGTTGGGTTTATCCCGGGATTGATCCTGTCCGACGCTTTGCTCATCGTACCTACCAAGGGCCGGAGCGCCGGGTGCTGCACAACATCTATTAACTTGTGTCCGTCCGGAAAATGATCGTTTCCGGACGGAACTTCATCGCAATCAGCTGGTCATTTTTAAGCCGCTCTTCCAATGGATGAGCGGTTTTTGTTTCAGGGGTGCAGCTTGATCAATTTTTGACGATAGCTGCGCAGAATTTTCATAACTTTGGCGCGGTGTTCAGGACCGATGCGAAGGAGTATTTTCTGTCCGGATGACAATTGTTCCAGAGTTGGATCGGCATAGGTATAGAAGACTGAAGGTTGTGCCAACAGAATCGGTTCCGCCGGGTTCGGTGTCTCCAGCAGATGTTCAATCACATAGACCAACCGATCATTAAAATAGGCATTCTGATAGCCCAGTTGTACATAAGCTGATTGAAAGAGTGAATAGAAATAAACGTAGATTTTGCTCGCTAAATCCACATCAATCACTTCCAGAAGTTGGACATATTTGGTATAGCGGGGATGGTTCCTGGTACTGGTTTGCGGAGCCTCTTCGGTTCCCGATGTGATGAATCTCCCTAAGGGTTTGCGGAGGGGGAGATGGGCTTGTGGTAGACGTTTTTCCGTGAGGTTGTCGACTGTCACCACCAGTTTCTGGATAAAATTTTCCATTACAATTAAACTGAAAAGCGATTTTTTAATATGGAGATTTTCGAGTGCCCGTTGAATCGTTTCGTCACTCTCCTGAACGGGTGGGAGCTGTTCTGGAAAACTCAGTTCAAGTTGAGAAACTTCCGGTTGTTCCTCTGCCACAACCTTTTCAGTCTGTTCATCCTGGGTAAGTGGTATCGGAACCGGGTAATGCACAATCGGCTGTTTGGGCGGTTCTTCAGTTGCCGGTGTTGGGCTTGTGAGCTTTGGTTGTTCTGGAGGGACCGTTTTCTGCAGGTAAATTGTCAAAACGAGGATAGAGATGATGATGAGAAGGATGAAGATCAACATATTGGTTCGTTTCATCAAAGGCCTCCAGTCATGAACGATAGATCCGCTCACATTATGACGCGATTCACTCTTCATTTCTAGCAGATACTCTGTCAGCATATCAATTATTGGAAGAGACATTCTATCACTCTTTGTTCTCCCCCTCAGGAGGGTGTCGGATATCCGACACCCTCCTGATTTTACTCTGAAGCAGTTCATATGCAGGTTGTCTATCAAGAAATCCAACAGCATTTGCCTACAGGTGATGAATCTCGGCGCCTTTTTCACGGGCGGGGTCACTGTTTTCCCGGTTATGAAGATTTACTGATTGACTGGTTTAAACCGATTCTGCTGATTACCCTCTATCGGTCACGGGAAAAAAGCTGGTTAGCTGAACTTATCGAACTTTTACGGGCAGAATTTCCTGCCGCAGAAGCGGTTCTTTTACAAGAGCGTTTTATCTTTACTGCTCCAACATGCTTGCTGTGGGGGAATCTTCCGGTGACTGTCGATGCTCTGGAGGCAGGTTTACGCTATCGCTTACGTTTAACCACGGCGAAGAATATCGGTTTTTTTCTGGATATGGCGAGAGGGCGAGAGCTGGTCAGGAACAGTGCGAAAGACAAACGTGTTCTCAACCTATTTGCTTACAGTTGCGGATTTTCCGTTGCGGCACTTGCTGGTGGCGCAATGCAGGTTGTAAACTTGGACATGAACCGTGGCGCACTCGACTTGGGACGCTTGAACCATCAGATAAATCAACTGGATTTGCGTCAAGCGAGTTTTCTGCCGTTGGAGTTGTTCCGCAGTTTCAACCGTTTGAAGAGGTTCGCCCCTTTTGATCTGATTATCTGTGATCCTCCTGCAGAACAGGGGAAAAGCTTCAAGGCTGAACGCGACTGGTCGAAATTGTTACGCAAGTTGCCTGCTTTGCTGGCTCCGGGCGGAGAGATTCTGGCCTGTTTGAATGCACCATACTTACCACCCGATTTTCTCCAGAGGAAATTTTCCGAATTACTTCCAGATGCCTGCCTGCAGACTCGTATAGAATCGGGAGATGATTTTCCTGAACAGACACCTGATAAAGGAGTCTGGATTTTTCATTACCTCCTTTCTAAGTCGTAAACACCCCGTAATAATATTCAGAAAACTCTTTGTCGATCGGAACTATTCAGCATTATCAGATCAGGAGAAAAAACGCCTGTCATCCCCGAGTGCTGCTATCGGGGATCCAGTCTTTCTGTCTTCTGAACTCTGGATTCCGGCTAAAATCCTGCCGGAATGACCGTCTTTTGTACTGTGCTGAACAGTTACTATTGATCATTGTAAACCGGAGGGTTGGCATTGGTTGACATCTGACATATCGAAATGCTACTTTCGCCGCCATGTCTGTAGAATTAAATAGTTTGCGAATGCGTGCGGAACGTGACAATCGGCATATTTCCGGTGCTGAACGGCTGGTCAGTTTAGAAGATCTCGGAACGGTCGCAGTTGATATGTTGCAGCGCGCCCTACAGCATCCGTGTGGGCAGGCTGAGCGGATTTATTTTTATGTTGAACCGATCAAATGCGAACAGCTGCTGTCAGGTTGCCTGCCTGATTTTTTTAACAATCAGGTCACTCATTGGCAGCAGGGGCGCGAACTGGCGAAGGAGATGCTGTTGGCTGCCGGAGTCAGCGCTACGGCCATTGCTGCCGCCATCCGGAACCTTGCCGATGGAGCAGCTCCTGGTGGGGTCAGCATGCGTGGTGCGATGTTGATCGATAGTAAAACTGGCGAACGACTGGAGCCGGATCAAGCGCGTGGTGTTCGGGTCAGCAGGATGGATTTGTCGGCGGGCGTCAGGGCGCAATTGCGTTCTCTGTTGGCTGCGCAAAAGCTGGATAATCCGCACGTTGTCGAAGCGCTGACCCTTGCGGCCAAAGTGCTGGCAGCTCCGGGGGTGGTGGCAGAACTTTGCTGGTCAGATGACCCAGACTACACGGCCGGTTACGTTGCCACGGCAGATAAAAGATATCAGCGGATCAGTTTGCTCAAACCGGCGGGTGAAGAGCGGGGAGGGCGGGCCTTTTTTGTCCAGTGCGGCAAACAGAGACTCGCGGTACTCATCGATTGGCTGGAGCATCAACCGCTGATGATTGAGCGAGTTGGTCGTATCCATCCGGTCCGCTACTGGAGAGAAGAGTCATGACAGGGTTGCAGCATTGTTTGACCGATCTTGCAGAACGGGGAATGTTGCGGACTTTGCGTGAAATTGAGACGGCTCAAGGCCCGCGGGTCAAGATTGCCGGTCAAGAACTGTTGCTGCTTTGTTCCAATAATTACCTCGGTCTGGCAAATCATCCCGCGTTGATTGAGGCAGCATGTAAGGCAACGACCGATTTCGGTGCCGGTTCCGGCGCCAGCCGCCTGATTTCCGGGAGCATGTCGTTGCATCATCGCCTGGAAGAGCGTATCGCAGACTTTAAGGGGACTGAGGCTGCGTTGGTATTTAATAGCGGTTATGCGGCAAACAACGGGATTATTCAGGGGTTGCTCGGCCCGGAGGATACGGTTTTTTCTGACAGTCTCAACCACGCTTCCATCATAGACGGCTGCCGCCTGTCCGGGGCGCAAATTCTGGTCTACCCGCACAATGACATGCTTGCACTGGAGCAGCTTCTTGAGCACGCAGGCAAGGAGCGGCAGGGGCGCTGGTTGATTGTGACTGATGGCGTTTTCAGTATGGATGGGGATCTGGCACCACTGGACAAACTGGTCGACCTAAAAGAGCGTTTTGATGCCTGGCTGATGGTTGATGATGCCCATGGTGGTGGGGTGCTGGGTGAACATGGCCGTGGTACTGCGGAATATTTTCATTGTCTTGAGAAGATTGATTTGCAGATGGGGACCTTTGGAAAAGCTTTCGGCAGCTTTGGCGCCTATCTTGCGGCCGGCCGTGAAATCATAGAGACCTTGATTAACCGGTCGCGCAGCTTTATTTTTTCCACCAGCCTCCCCCCCGGGGTGTTGGGAGCAAACTTGGCTGCAATCGATCTGGTTGATGGTGTGGAGGGGCGGCGGCGGCGGAGCCGGCTGGCGGCAAATCGTCAACTCTTCGGTCATTTACTTGCCGAGGCGGGTCTGGATCTTTGTGGCAGCAATAGCCAGATTGTCCCGGTTATGATCGGGGATCCTGAACCGACCATGTCGGCGACGGAAAAGCTTTTTTCGGCAGGAATTTTTCTCAGTGGTATCCGCCCGCCAACCGTGCCTCCCGGAACATGCCGATTGCGAGCCACATTGATGGCTGATCATACGCCGTATGAACTTCGCCAGGCTGCGCAGTTGTTGATTTCAGTTGTCCGTGGCGAGCAGCTGTGACCGATTTTCAGCAGCTGCAGCTTAGCGCATTGCCTGATGGTCGGCGGGTCGCCTGGCGCGAGCAAGGGTCAGGACCATCACTGATCATGCTGCATGGCTGGTCGCTGTCTTCGGTCGTTTTCAGTGAAGTTGCCGTTTCCTTAGCAAAGCATTTTCGGGTTCTTTGTCCCGATCTGCCGGGACATGGGCAATCAGACCGCAGTTCTGAATGCTCTTTGGACAGTTTTTCCCAAACGATTTCAGCATGGGCTAAACAGCTCAATTTAATTGAAACGGCTTTGCTGGGCTGGTCACTTGGTGGGCAGGTTGCCATGCAGTTAACGTTGCAGAAACGGCTGGATGTAAAGAAGCTTTTGCTCGTAGCAACAACTCCCTGTTTCTGCCAGATGGGTGATTGGGAGTTTGGTTTGCCGCTGACGCAGCTCAAGCTGCTGGAGCGCAATTTGGGGCGCGCTTTTGAGAAAACCATGGCAGATTTCTTTCAACTGCAATTTGTCGGAGAAAATCTACCCGAAGAACGTTATCGGCAGATTCTCAAGTTTGCCGTGCGAGTTGGGTGGATGCCGGAGCCTGCAGCGGCTCGTGAGACTTTGGCTGTTCTGGAAACAACCGATTTACGTGAGGCCTTGGCAGCAATCCAGGTTCCGACATTGGTTATGCATGGTGATTTGGATCAGATTGTTCCCTTTGCTGCGGGGGAATTTCTGGCCGCAAAAATTTCTACCGCTCAACTGTGTCGCATAACAGCTGTTGGGCATGCGCCATTTTTCAGTTGCCCTGAAAAGAGTGTGTCCCAATGGCTCAAATTTCTCTAGTCACTGTGAAAAAAACGATCGACAAGCGGCAGGTTCGGCAGCATTTTTCCTCACATGCCCGGGATTACGATCGTTATGCACGTGTACAGAAAACGGTCGCAGAGAAATTGTGCAAACGTCTTTTGCCATTGTCCGGTTCCTGGCGTCATGCGTTGGAAATCGGTTGTGGAACCGGGATGCTCAGTCAACAGGTCGCCGGTTGTTTTCCTGATTTACCGCTGGTGTTGTCTGACCTTGCTCATGGCATGAGTCAACATACACAACAGCTTCAGCCACGTTCTCCGGTGTGTGACGCCGATGCGGCAGCTTTACCCTTTGTCAAGGCAAGTTTTGATCTGGTTTTGTCCAGTTCTGTCTATCAATGGTTAAATGATCTGCCGAATGCCTTTTCCGAGGTTGCCAGAGTTTTGCAGCGCGATGGTCTTTTGGCACTGGCTTTTTTTGGCGAGCGAACCTTGTTCGAGTTAAAAGAGTCGCATCAATGGGCTTTGGCAGAAAAGTTATCGCATGGACAGTTTTTTCCGAACCTTGAAGCCGTTTCCTGCGCGCTGCAGAATAAGTTTGAAATACTGCAATTAGAATCTGAAATTGAAGTCGAGTGGCATACCGGCGTTCCGGCTCTGTTGCGGAATCTAAAAAAAATCGGGGCGCAAAATGCCAGCGAGCAACGCCCTCAGGGGTTGGCATCCCGTCAGGTCATGCAGAAAATGATCAACAGGTATCAACAGCAGTATGGTGCTGAGCAGGGCATCCCTGCGACTTACGAAGTAATTTATCTGCTGGCAAGGAGTTTGTAAGCTTTTCATTTGTCTATTGATTCTTTTCTGGCTCAGGCTATACTGAGAGATCAAATTTTTTGAACAATGTTGAAAGGAGGCCGTCAGATGCCTGTCGTGACAGTACGTCTTGTTGGTGGAATTAGTGCCGAGAAAAAAGAAGAGTTGATGGCTCAGATTACTTTGACGATGAAAGAGGTGCTGGGGAAAAATCCTGAAGCAACCCATGTGATTATCGAAGAGGTTCCCGCTGAAAACTGGGGGATTCGTGGTAAGACGGTTGCTGCGATTCAAGCTGGAAAATAGAAAATGTTTCATAAAAAAGCAACGGCTGCCATATCAGGCGACCGTTGCTTTTTTATCAGTAGACCCTTCTTGCCGAAGCTCACCTGCAGTTGATCTCTCCATGAAAGATTGCCCCGACAATCCGTTTCGCCTCAGGTGAGGTGACCTGGTAGAAAACTTCAACCCCTTCCCGGCGCCCCGTAATGATGTCTTTATTTTTCAGCAAGGCAAGGTGTTGAGAGACGGTTGCCTGTGGCAAACCAAGGCATTCCCAGATTTTTTTGACATTACAGGACTGGGACATCAGACCGGCAACAATTTTCAGCCGGATCGGGTGACCAAGTACCTTGAGTATTTCTGATTCACGGTCGTAATCTTGTTTCTTGTCGAAAGGAATTTCCTCGGCAACATCAGTCATATTTCTTCACCTTTAATTGTATTTTGATATATGGATGTTAGTAGGATTTGTAAAATAGGTCAAGCTTGTTTATAGCATACTTTGCTTATCGGTTTGTAACTGTTCAGCGAGATGTGCTGGTGATGCCCATGGAAAGGGTGTCTGTCGCCCGGATGGCGACAGACAAGCCCCAGGGATGGGTTCATGCGGCCCTTGGAATGGGCGGCACCAGACCATCAGCACCCGTTCTGAATAGTTACATCGGTTTTTAAATTGCGACGAAATGGTGCAGTGATGTGCAAGAAAATATTCCTGCGTGTTTTGCTTGTCCTGATTCTTCTGTTTGTGCCGTTAATCGTCTCGGTAGAAGCGCAGCTTGAAAATTCCTCGCAGAAGAATCATCCGATAGAAAATCTTGTTGGGGAAAAGCTTTATTATGATGTTTCTTTTCTCTGGTTTAAACGCTTGGCAGAAGGATCTATCAGTCTGCAACGTGCGGAACAACCGGGAACTTACCTGGCCGTTATGCAGGCTCGCACGCTCGGGATGGCAGCTTTTTTTACCAGGAACCGGATCGAAAAATATCAGACCCTGCTGGAAATCGGTCCGACTGGGTTGCTGCGTCCGTTACTGCATAGTTCTCATACTTTTAAAGGTTCAGGTGACCAGCAGCGAGAAAAGCGAACCACTTACAGATTTGATTTTAGCGCCAGACAGGTTCACTACAAAAAAGTCAAAAATGGGCGGGTGGATGCGGATGAGCTGTTGTCGTTGGAAACCGACGGACCGGTTTTTGACATTCTCAGCGCTTTTTATAATTTGCGGATTGAGTCTTTTGGAAAAATTGCTCACCGGAAAATCGTTCTGCCGACATTTCACCGTAAAGGAGTCGAGGAAATTGTTGTTGCACCGGTAGAGAAACTCAGCAGCAGTGAGCAAAAGTTTTTTGCTGACACGACTCTGCTCTTTAAAGTGTTGGTGGATCCCTCTGTATTTAAGACCAAGGGGCGTGATCTGTATGTCGGTTTTGACGAAAAAAATCGCTTGGAAAAAGGGATAATCAAAAACGTTATTGGCTTGGGTGATGTAAAGGGTGTGCTGCGCCATGACCTGTCATTTTTCCCGCCTGAAGATTAAGTCAGGGGTTGGTCTGCCGAATTTTTGCTTTGTCAACAGGAGAATACATGCAATCAGCAGAAAGGGTGTTTGTTGTCGGACATCGTAACCCGGATTCTGATTCAATCTGCAGTGCGATTGCCTATGCTGAGTTGCGGCGCTTGCAGGGCCTGGAAAAAGTTCAGCCGGCCAGAGCCGGGCATATCAATCAACAAACGGAATTTGTCCTGAATCGGTTGGGGATTGAAGTGCCGCAGTTGTTGGCTGATGTGCATCCACGGATTAAAGATGTGGTCACAGAAGAGGTTGTGACCATCCATGAGTCGGAGCCGCTGTCAAAAGCCATAGAGCTTTATCATCAGCATCACATCCGCATGCTGCCGGTGGTCGATGACGATTTCCACGCGAGGGGGATGCTGCTGCTGAAATCGGTATCCGAGCGGTTCCTGGTGCCGACTGAGCCGGAAAAGATGCGGCGTGTCAGGGCATCGTTGGCTTCTATCCAATGCTGCCTCGGAGCAGTCGCACATCATCTGGTGGAAGCGGAACAGATAGAAGATTTCAGTCTTTATGTCGGCGCCCGTTGTGAAGCAAGTTTCCGCAACTGGGTTGACGAAATTATCCCGAGGAAATCCATTCTGATTACCGGAGACCGGGAAGGGATTCAAAAACTGGCAATTGAGGCGGGGGTGCGTTTGCTGATTGTCTCCGGGAAGTCTCAGCTCAGTGAAGATTTACTTGCTGCTGCGAAAGTCAAGGGGGTCTCGGTTCTCGTCAGTGATTATGATACCGCCAACAGTGTCTGGTTGACCCGCATGGCAACCCCGGTCGGTGAGTTGGTTGATGATGATTTTATGTCCGTCAGCCCCAATGATCTGCTTGAGGATCTGCGATTGATGTTGTTGCACAGTAAAGATCCGGGGGCGATCGTCGTATCTGCCGATGAACAAAAAGTCTGGGGGATTGCAACCAAGAGCCATTTGATCAAAAGCTC
>WTCI01000070.1 GCA_013138655.1 Desulfuromonadaceae bacterium
AATACAAGAACCTACTGCGAAACCGTCTGATCGGTTCATATTTCCGTATGTTTTCGACAAATAGCGGTGCTATTCGCTCTCAAACCTACGAAAATCTGTCCTCGAACAGCCGATTTCTCGCTACGGCTCGTATTCTCGGACAACCTCCGAGCATGTGAGCTTTTTGCAAGCAGTCAGCCGTGAAATTTTTATTGCCCGTCTTTATAGTGTCTTCATAACGCGCCAGTATACACGAGAATTTCCCCCGGGTGCAGCAAGAAAAGCGGAAGAAATGAAGAAAATGTTAATTGACTCAATCTGGTTAAGGTGCTCAAATAAAGAGCGCCATTGTGCCTATATATTAAAAAAGGACAGGTTATGACTGAATTGAGTAAGCAGGAAATTCTACTTGAAGCCGGCACCAACGAGATGGAGATCATCGAGTTTTATCTTGCGACACAGTCTTTTGGCATCAATGTTCAAAAACTGAAAGAGATCATTGCTTACGACGAAGAGGCTGTCACTGTGGTTCCCGGGAGCTCCCCCGGGATGCTCGGCACTTTGTTGTTGCGTGGCAGCACCATCCCTCTGATCGATCTGAAGTCACATCTTGTCCAGAAGGAAGCAGGCCTTGGCAAGGATGTGCGCCGCGTGGTGCTGATCTGCGAATTCAATGATCGGATCAACGGTTTCAAGGTTGATGGGGTCAATATGATTCACCGGGTTTCCTGGAGTGATGTTCAACCGATGGCGCCCTTTATCGACCAGTATCAGCCCAGGTTTACCGGCAGCATCAATATCGAAGGGCGGGAGATTCTGATTGTCGATCTGGAGCACATCGTTGCTGAGTTTGACCCGGAAGCGGACCTGGATTTCGAGGTGGAACTTCGCGCTGAGCAGATGTTGGAAAAGGTGCCGCATAGCCGGGAAAAGATGAAGTTGATGCTGGCTGAGGATTCCTCACTGATTCGTGCCGGGATCTCCCGGGTTTTGAAAGGTGCCGGCTATTTCGATCTGATCACTTTTGTTGACGGAGAAGACTGTTACAAAAGAATCCTGCAATTAAAGAAGGAGGCTCAGGAGGCCAATGAAAGCGTGCTCAAATATTTGAATCTGTTGATTACCGATATTGAGATGCCGAAGATGGATGGTTTGACCCTCTGTAAAAAAATCAAGGATGACCCGGTCCTCAGGGAGGTCAAAGTCATCCTGTTCTCTTCCCTGATTAATGATCAGATGGCGGTCAAGTGTGATTCGGTCGGTGCCGACGGCTACGCCACCAAGCCGCAGATTCCTTATCTGGTCCAGATGATGGACAAGCACCTCGGAATTGCGGGAGCTGATGTCAGCTAAACGTTAAATCCGTTATCGGTAAGATTTGATGGCGACGCTATCTCAAGGCTTTTTGCGAATCCATCAGACTTGTCATTCAGAAAAAAAGACGGGGCGTTCACGACAACGTGAGCTCCCTGTCTTCTGATTCTGGCCCTTTCCCGATTATAACGACAGGCGCTCCGCCACGAAATCGGCATCCTTGTCGCCGCGGCCCGACAGGTTGATCAGGATGGTTTCTTGCGGCGACATGGTTTGCGCCAATTTCATAGCGTAGGCCACCGCGTGAGCGGTTTCCAGCGCCGGGATAATGCCTTCCATGCGGGAAAGCGTCATGAATGCCTCCAGGCATTCGCGGTCATCAATCGTCTGGTAGCTGACCCTCTTAATATCTTTCAGATAACAATGCTGCGGTCCGACGCCCGGATAATCCAGGCCGGAGGCGATAGAATACACCGGCAGAGGGTTGCCGTCCTTATCCTGCAGATTATAACATTCGAAACCGTGCAGAGTCCCTTTCGTTCCCAGGGTCAGGGTGGCAGCATGGTCCGGTGTGTCGAGTCCTTTTCCTGCGGGTTCCACGCCGATCAATTTGACGCTCTCATCGCCAAGAAAGGCGGTGAAAATACCGATGGCATTTGATCCGCCACCGACGCAGGCCATGACTACATCGGGCAGTGCATTCTCTTTGGCCAGAAACTGTTCGCGTGCCTCGTAACCCACAATCTGCTGAAAATCACGAACCATTTTGGGGAAGGGGTGAGGCCCGACCACCGAGCCGATCGCGTACAGAAAGTTGACCGGATCCTTCAGGTACTCCTCGAAAGCACTGTCGACGGCATCCTTGAGCGTTCGGGTGCCCCGTGAGACCGGAACCAGTGTACAACCGAGGATTTTCATCTTGGTGACATTGGGGTGCTCCTTTTCGATGTCGATTTCCCCCATGTGAATTTCGCAGTCGATACCGATCAATGCACAGGCTGTTGCCAGAGCAACCCCATGCTGGCCCGCGCCGGTTTCCGCAATGACCTTGGTTTTACCCATATGCTTGGCCAGTAATGCCTCGCCGAGACAGTGGTTGATTTTGTGGGCGCCCGTGTGATTCAAATCTTCACGTTTCAGGAAAATACGTGCGCCACCCAGTTGTTCGCTTAAGCGCTTTGCGTAATAAATGGGGCTTGGGCGGCCGACATAATCGGCATACAGGTCCTGCAGCGTTTTCTGGAATGCCTCAGTTTGTCTCACCTGCTCGTAAGCATCACTGATGTCATCCATGATGGCTTTCAACTCGGGCGGGATGATTTGACCGCCGTATTCGCCGAAGTATCCTTTTTTATCTGGCATTTCAAGGAATTGTGTTGTCATGTTCATTGTCCTCCAGTGTCGATATATTAAAATTCTTTGTTTCGATTCGCTCTCGGATGTTGCGGGGGCTCATCCAAACAAGGGTCTCAAGAAAGGCTCATGCCCATCAGGAAAAAAACCACCAGAAACACGGGTAAGGGTGTCCCGGCCAGTACAAGTGTCAAAACCGGCAGCAAAGTTCCGCAGATTATACACGCACGAATGACTCCGTGAAACCCGAATCTGCCCACCAGCTTTGCCCACAGGATATTCGATGCGACCATGCCGACAATCTGAACCAGCAGGTATGTGCCGACCTGCTCCCCGGTGAGCTCATAATGGTGACTTGCGTAGGCGACATAGAAAGGCATGAGCGTAAGGCCGAAACCGCTGAGATTTGCCAGCAGGATGTAGCGCCGCAGTTGAAGGTCCTCGCGCAGATGCCGGGGGATGGCACGGAGCACCGCACTAAAGGAAAGAGAATCATCCAACGGTTTGATGTCCGGTTCGCTGACGGTCCAGAAACCGAACGATGTCAATAACCGGGGCATCTGCCCCGGCCACAAGCATGATCTGGGTGGTGCCATAAACAAACGACTTGAATCGTTCGACTTTGTTCAGTAGAGTCTCAATCAGCATGGTTCCTCATCCTCAGCCATCTCAAGGCTTTTTGCGGAAGCATCATGGATGTTTTCTCGCAAAAATCATCCTGATCCCAAGGGGGAAGCAATACCTTCTGCGGAAGAGGTGAAATTGTTTACCAATGGGCGGTGCTGCGCGATGCCTGCCTGAATGCTGACCTTGCTCCCCAGACATTACAGGATATACCCGGCATCGATGAGCAATCGCTGCTGCTGTTGGCGGTTTGTTTCGGAGCCACTCGTCTTATCGATAACCATTACGTGCTCAAGGCCCTGTAATTCATGATTACGCTGTACCTCAGCCGCTATCTGGTTCCGGTCTCCAGCCCCGCGCTGGAGCAGGGTGCCATAGCGGTTGAAAACGGTCAGATTGTGGCCCTTGGACCTGCTGCCACCCTTGAATCGCGCTATCCCCGTTCCCTGCGGCACGATTATGGCGATGCCATTGTGTTGCCGGCCTTCATCAATGCCCATACCCATCTCGAACTCAGCCATTATCCACAGTGGGCCGAGACGGCCGGAGAGGTCTCTGACAGCGAGGATGGTTTCACCGACTGGATTCTGCGGCTGATCCGGGTCAGGATTGACCTCGGTCATGATCTGGAGCGATACCGACGGTCGTGGCGGGCCGGTTTGCAGCAGGCGCTGTCTACCGGAACCGGTCAACTGGGCGACATCCTGTCCACTGGTGATCTGGCCGCTGAGATAGCCACCCGTCTGTCGGGACGCTGTTTTGTCGAGGTGCTGGGGCAAAATCCCGGCCGCGTCTACCATCAATTGCAACAGTTGGAGCACTGCCTGGCCAGCTGGCCACAAGCCCGCTGGGGAGCTGCGCCCCATTCCCCCTACACCCTCAGCCTTGAGCTGCTCAAACAGAGCTATCGCCAAACCACCTGTAAGCACATCCGCACCTCGATCCACCTGGCTGAATCTGTCGATGAGGTGGAATTTTTAGCGAACAGTCGCGGGCCGCTGGCCGAGCAGTTGTACCCCTTTGTCGGTTGGCAGAACTATGTGCCACCACCACGCCACCTGCGATCACTGCAAATTCTTGAGCAAGCTGGAGGGCTTAAAGCCGACACGCTGCTGGTGCATGGTGTGCATCTCAATGGTAAAGAGATTACCAAGGTCGCTGCCGCTGGGTGCAGCATGGTTCTGTGCCCGCGCTCCAACGCCCGACTCAATGTCGGTGTGGCACCGGCGGCTGACTATGTGCGTGCCAACGTGCCGCTGGCCTTGGGTACCGATAGTCTGGCCAGCAATCAGTCACTGTCGTTGTGGGATGAAATGGATTTTGCGCTGGACTGGTTTAATGGCGATCTCGATCCACGGCAGTTGCTGCACATGAGTACTCTCGGCGGTGCCCGGGCACTGGGAATCGAGAAGGGGGGACAGCTGGCCGTTGGAGCCCCGGCCACCTTTCAGGTGTTAGAACCCGATTCGTTGCCGTCGTTGGATCAGATCTACCCGTTCTTGTGTCAGGCCCGGCGTAGCCATGAGGTTAAACAGGTCGTTGTGGATGGTGAGACACGCTGGTGTTGCAATGCCGATGAGCAGGAGGGGGATCATGCTTAGCCATCGTATTCTTTTTTGCGAGACCATCATTATTGCTTTCATCATGCTTGCATTCGTTGTAGAAGGGAAAGAGTTTTTCAATCGGAAGTCGGTAAAGAATTTTTTCCCGGAACTGATGTGCTCGGGATTTTTCCAAAAACGCCGAGTATCTCGGCCCCGGATGAGCAGATTAACCATGAGGACACGACCATGACCGGACAGTAGTGAAATCCTGAGAAAAATTGATATCAGTATGAATATTTTTGAGGGGGGATATTTAACAAATGGAAACATATTTTGCTGAGGCAGAACGGGCGAGTGAGAAAGAACTTGTTGCGGAAATTGTAACAGTAAACAACAGCCCCGTAATGACTGGATTACTCCATTTAATTAGCGGGTTGTTATTGATCTTAAATGTACACCGGCAGATTGTTTCTCTAAACAGTTCACTCCTCAAAATGCTCGGTATTGAAGATACTTCTGAAGCTTTGGGATTACGACCAGGGGAAGCATTGCAATGCATTCACGCTCATGAAGAACCTGCCGGATGTGGTACCACAAAATATTGTTCAACCTGTGGGGCCGCAATAGCAATAGTTGCCAGCTTGAGCCAAGACAAACCCGCTGAAAGAATCTGTGCCCTGACAGTTAATAGAGAAGAGAAGACGATCGATATCGCTTTTTTGGTTAGATCTCAAGCAATAAAAATAAACGGGACAAAATTTCTTTTACTTTTCATGCAGGATATTACCCTCCAGCAGTATCGTGCGGCGCTGGAAAGGACTTTTTTTCACGATATCAACAATATGTTGAGCGGACTGGTTGGGGCAAGCGAATTACTTTACTCGAAAAATAGCCAATCAAATCTTGTCAATATTATTCGTCGATCATCACTGTGTCTCAAACAAGAAATTGAGATACAACGGTGTCTCTTAAAAAGTGACTCCTGCACCTATATTCCACTGCGACATGAGGTCAAGACAACTCATATACTGGAAGAACTTCAATCCTGTTTCAGCAACCATCCAGCTGCCATAAATAAGAATTTACAATTTTCGCCATCTTGGCCCACACTGACTGTCAATACGGATACATCCTTATTATTACGTGTTCTATGCAATATGATTACAAATGCTCTGGAGGCTACAGAAAAAAACGGTACGGTGAAAGTATGGACAGTGAGGGATAAAGATAAATTTCTGGTTTTTTGTGTCTGGAACAGTCAATCTATTCCAGAAAATATTGCACAAAGGATATTCCAACGCAACTTTAGTACAAAAGAAGGTGCGGGTAGAGGAATCGGTACCTATTCTATGAAGTTATTTGGTGAGCAAATACTTGCTGGAAAAGTAAGTTTCACAACATCTCATGAAGAAGGTACTGTATTTAGATTTTCACTGCCCTTACGAAGGAATAAACAGATTCAACAAACCACGATGCACTAAAAGGGCATAGGTTCGGACGGGACGGAAAGTCTTGGGCTAAAGCCCGTAGTTTTGAACTGGCGTGTTGAAACAATAAAACTGAAACAACGATAGGCAAAACGGAGACTTGAAATCCGATGGTAGACCCTGCTTGTCTCAACAGAAGTGGCATGAAATGAAAATATGGGTAGACGCAGATGCATGCCCTGTGGTGATCAAAGATATTTTGTTTAGAGCGGCAGAGCGTACAAGGCTAGAGCTGACGCTTGTCGCTAACAAGCCTATGCGCATACCGCCGTCTCGCTGCATTAAATTTCTTCTCGTGGCCGCGGGTTCTGATGTTGCAGACCAAGAGATTGTTAAAAGGCTTAGCGTTGGTGATCTTGTCATCACCAGTGATATTCCTTTGGCGGCAGATGTGATTGAAAAAGGCGGTCATGCTCTCAATCCCCGCGGTGAACTGTATTCATCTGACAATATTAGAGCTTGTCTGAATATGAGGGATTTTATGGACACTCTACGGGGCAGCGGAATAGAGACGGGTGGCCCGCCGGCGCTCAACCAAGGTGATCGGAAATCTTTTGCGAATCAACTGGATAAATTATTAGCCACGCATGCAGGAAATACTTGAACAGACTGTTTCGCCGGAGGCTGCCAAGCGCGGTGAGGGTTGTCACTCCGCCTTCAGCGCTTGAATAAAGCTGTCCGCTTCCTTCATCGCTATCTCCATCTCCCGGATCAGATGTGAGACATCTGTCTCGATCCGGGTCAGTTCTGTTTGTATAGAAGCGATCGCCCTGGCATTTAGGTTGTGTTTGAGAAACAGGACCTGGTCGCGCAGCGGATCGAGAACCGGATCGATCTTGGCCTCGGCCTTTTTCATCGCACCGATCAATTTAAAATAGTGATCCCTGGTCCGCTTCAGCTGCCGCTCACTGGAGCGCCGCAGGCTGACACTATTGTATTGGTCAAGTTCCACTTTCCACTCATCGAACAATGCTTCGGCCACATCTTCGACCGCCGCAACCCGCTGGCGAACGTCATCGGCCTGATCTTCGCTCTTCTCCAGCTCTTTTTTAAGTTCGCGGTACTTTTCTTCCAGTTCACCCCCCTGAACGTTGATGACGCTGTTAAAACGCTCCAGTGCTGAAGCAAACAGTTGTTTGGTTTCCAGCTGGCTGTCCCGTGCCTCTTCAACGCGATCAACCAGAATATCCCGTTTGTGGATGCCGATTTTTTCCATAGCTCCATAATAAACGCTGCTGCAGCCACTCAGCACGAAGGTCACGAAGGTCACGACAACTATCAGCGGTAAAAATCTGCGCATGTGAAACTCCTTGACCGAATTTATGATCGACTCGCTATCGCCAGCCTGATCCCGAGAGCGACCAGCACCAGCCCCATAACCCGCTCGACCCAATGACCAAAGCGGGTAAAACCCTGCCGCACCCGATGTTGGGTCAACATCAGACTTTGCCGCAGCACCATGGTAAGTCCCGGCGCAATTTTGCGAAATTTTATGATGTACATGGTACTGGAGCAACGGTCAGAAACTCTCCCAGATATTCCATCAGCGCCCCCTTCCCAGAAGTTCAAGCATCTGGCTGCGGAATTTTCCGGCCCCGCCATTGGCCGGGTGACGCACCTTGGCCGCGGCAATTCCCATCTGCTGCAGTTGTGCCGCCGATTTCTCGCCGACGGCAATGACTTGGGCAAATCCCCCCAGCTCAAGCAACTGCCGTAAAACCCGATGCCCGGCAACCAGCTCATCATCTTTCGGCGTCCGGTTACTGAGCAGGCCCTTTGCAGATTGATAGGGGTGCCAGGGGAAGGCATTCCACAAGACCACCGAACGCGGATCGATCCCCTGCTCGGCGAGGAACCCCCAAACAATGGTTGCCGTCGGCTCGGTGAACCCCTGACTGCGAACCTCAGGGCGGCTGGTGCGCTGCGGCTCCAGAGTCCGAAATACCATCTTCGCGGACAACCCCTTGTGCGCCAGCCCCCCCAGCAGCAGGCGTTCCGAGGTCATCGG
>WTCI01000048.1 GCA_013138655.1 Desulfuromonadaceae bacterium
GCCGGTCGTACCATGCTTGATTCCATCGTCGATGTCCGCACCCCACGGATTCTGCTGATCCTGCGTAACGCCTACGGTGGCGCTTATGCTTCCTACAACAACTACCCGACCGGGGCTGATCTTGTTCTCGCTCTGCCGACCACCCGCCTTGCAGTTATGGGCCCGGCCGGCAAGGAGTTTGTCTACAAATCAGAACTGCGCAAGCTGCGCGGCTCGATCAAGAAACAGGTTGCCGCCGGCGTTCAGGAACGCACGAAAGCCGGCATGGACGGTGATGATGCCAAGAAGGATGCCGAGAAGGCTGTTGCTGAATGGCTGAAACTTGAAGAAGCAGCCCTGAATACCCGCTACGAGAAAGAGCTGATGAACCCGAAAGAGGGTCTGGCCCTGGGTTCAATCTCCTCCCTGGTGATGCCGACCGACCTGCGTAAGGTCCTCGGTGAGAACCTCAACTTCTTCCTGCGCCACTACAAACCGTCCGCATGGCAGGACGTTCAGCGCGAATTCCATTAATCGCCTAGGACCATGATGAAGAATCGCACGACATAATTAAACCCCATGGAAGTGGAGATAAAGCCCATGGCACAAAATACAGACCTTTATTCAAACAATCCGTTAATTCACAAAGATCGTCGACTCAGCCAGTCGACCTCTGAATGGGTTCGCTCTTTCTCCTGTGAAGATCTGAAACCACTGATTGTCTGCCGCGGCCCGATCCGTAAAGAGACAATGGATGTCTATGAAGAGATGGGCATCAGCCATTACGGTATTTTGCTCTCGGAAAAGGACTCGATCGTTTATCCGAACGCCCTCTCCCCGGAGCTCCGCCAACTGACCGATACCAGCCGCGTGCACCGGGTTCCCGATTATTCCGGTGCCTCCAAGGAGGAGCGGGTCGAGCGGATTCAGCAGATCATCGATACCGCCAAGGACAACGGTTACAATGCGGTCTTCGCCGGTTACGGTTTCATGGCCGAGGATGACGAATTCGTCGCCGCCCTCGAAAACGCCGGGCTGAACTTCATCGGCCCCTGCTCAGGAACCCAACGGGCTGCCGGTAAAAAGGACGAGGCCAAGCGGACCGCCCTGCAGGTCGACGTTTCGGTGACCCCCGGTATCGACAATGTCACTGCTCGCACCCTGTTGAAAAAGTACCCTAGTCGTGATGAATTAATTGCATTGGTTAAAGCCCAAAAGCTTGATGTCGACAAGAAAGCGCTTGATAACAAGAATCTGCCGGTGGAAACCCTGGCCGACACCGTCCTCTTCGCTTCTTATGACAAGGGGATCGACCTCTTCTCCATCGAAGAGCTCTGCGCCCAGGTCGAAACCGAATGTGCCGCGATGTTCAAGGAATACCCCGGCGCCCGGATCCGCCTCAAAGCGATCGGCGGTGGTGGTGGTAAGGGACAGCGGATTCTAGGCGCTTCCCTGCTGATGACCAAAACCCCGAGCGACAAGCAGATCAAGGAAGCTGCTGCGGATGCTCCCGGCATGGTTCGCGAAATCCTCAACGAGGTCAAAACCAACGGCATCGGCGACAACAAAAACGTTCTCGTCGAGCTGAACATCGAGCAGACCCGCCACAACGAGATCCAGCTACTCGGTAACGGCCAATGGGCGATCGCCCTCGGTGGCCGCGACTGCTCCCTGCAGATGCACGAGCAGAAACTGCTGGAGGTCTCCGTCACCCAGGAAGCTCTGGCTGACGAGATTGCCAAGGCGAAAAAAGCCGGTCTCAAGGCTCAGACCAAGGCGCTGGAATCGGATCTCAAGGTTCTCAAACGGATGGAAGAGGAATCGGAGCGCTTCGGTACAGCTGTCGGCCTCGACTCCGCCTCAACCTTCGAGTGCATCGTCGACGGCGAGCGTCACTACTTCATGGAGGTCAACACCCGGATTCAGGTTGAGCACCGGGTCACCGAGCTGGTTTACAGCCTCAAATTTACCAACCCGAAAGACCAGAACGATTTCTTCATCGTCGAGTCCCTGGTTGAAGCGATGGCCCTGCTGGCCATGCACAAGGACAACCTGCCGCGTCCCGAACGGATTTCCCGTTTCAGTGCCGCTGCCGAAGCCCGACTCAACGCCACCGATTGCTCACTCTCACCGAGCGCCGGCGGTTATGTTCGCCACTGGTCCAAACCGATCGAAGGCGAGATTCGCGATGACCAGGGAATCTGCACCCCCAACCCGGATACCAGCCAATTCATGCGCTATCACCTGGCCGGAGCCTACGATTCCAACATCGCGCTGCTGCTGACCAAGGGAGAGGATCGGGCTTCCAGCTATGAGCACCTCTCCAAGGTTCTGCGGAGCACCGTGCTGCGTGGCAGCAACCTGGCCACTAACCTGGAGTTCCATTACGGCCTGGTCAACTGGTTCATCGGCAATAATGTCATGGCCAAACCGACCACCCGTTTCGTTGTTCCCTACCTGACCCTGGTCGGCAAATTGAAAGAAGAAGCACAGAAACTGGATATCATCTATGCCTTCCTGGCGATGAAGAAGCATTACTCCAAGGTTTATGCTGGGGATCCTGAAGCAGCAAAAGCTGCTTCAGAAACCCTCGACCGCAAGGGCACCCTGCTGACCCGGCCGATGGAAATCCTGTTCAACGATCCGCACCTGCTCTCCGGTTGGCTGAGCCTGAACAAGAAGAACTTCAAAATCGAAGACGGCAAGGTCGTCTGGCTGCGCAACCCGCTGGTCATCCTGGAGGAGGCCTACGAGTATCTCAACATGACATGGCGGAAAGATGCTCCGGCTGATGAGGTCATCTGGACCCACGACCGCGACCTGCTCGAAAACGCCCTGGCCTTCTACGTGGAACTGCGCGAGAAGTTCGCCTTGAAGAAGGAAGAATTTGTCAAGCTCAACGATATTCTCAGCAAGGACAAACCACAGGGTGGTTTCGACGAAGAAACCTGGGCCCAGATCCAGGCAGCACATGTCGGCTACGAAATGGGCAACGAACTGCTCGGTCTGATTTGCCTGGTCGCAGAAAAAACCGATTTCTACGACTTCAAAATCGAAGATGATCTGGAAGTCACCATCCCTGACTACCTGACCGTGCCGGACCTGCAGGCACAGATGAAGAAGATCCTGGTGCCGCCGCCGGCCACCAAGGCCGACGAGGTCGTCACCCCGGGTGGCGGCATGTACTATGCTCAGGAAGCTCCGGGCATGCCGCCGTTTGTCAGCGAAGGGATGCACTTTGAGAAGGGGCAACCGCTGTTCATCCTCGAAGTCATGAAGATGTTCAACAAGGTTCCGGCACCCTTCGCCGGCACCATCGACAAGATCCTCATCGAAGGTGGCGACGGCACCATCGTCCAGAAAGGGCAACCGCTCTTTAAGGTCACCCCGGATGAGAAATTTGTCGAAGTCGATCCGAAGAAACTGGCTAAAGAGCACCAAATAGTCACCGGCGAATATCTTCAGGCCGTACTTTAGTAAGATCATCACAAGTTCCAGCAAAAAGGGCACCGCAAATGCGGGGCCCTTTTTTTCGTAATACTTCATAGAGTAGAGCCAGTCCCGCCCAGCTCAAGTGCCCTGTTTACGGGGGATAGCAGGATAAAATCATCCGACAAAGGAGGCGTTTTTACCTCCTTTGTCGACAATAGATGCCTTATAATCTTGTCACCACACCCAGAAAAAAGGCGCCTATGAAAACTATCGCATTTCAGGCCGAATTTCGTCCAGCAC
>WTCI01000310.1 GCA_013138655.1 Desulfuromonadaceae bacterium
GAATTCCCGAGACAGAAATAAAAAGAGTTTCTTTTGCTTCGTTTTCTTTGCGATGCAAAGAAAATGACGCCGGCTGTCGGTCCGGGAACCGACGGTCTCGGTTGAAAAAGGGATGAGAATCAGTAACAGTCGTTGCCAGTCGTTGGTTTTTGGTGATATGTTAAACAGTTACCGAAATTTTTGCTTAGCCATCGTATTCTTTTTTGTGAGACGAATGGCGCTAGTTTAAGGGCTTTTGTACGCTGGGAGTAAAGCCGGGACTGTCCCCAGTACCATCGGGGGCTGTCCCGGCTTTACGGTTATGAAACTGAGGTGGTTCGCATCGCAAAAGCCTGGGACAGCCCCCACCCTTCGCCTTCGCTCAGGAGCCGGTGGGGACAGTCCCGGTTTTGCTGGGGAGCGTGCTACGAACCCTTAAACTAGTGCCATTCTTTTGTGAGACCATCAAGCTTGATTGAGAGAAATAGTGACTCATTCCATTAAGTTTTTCTTTGAATACCTGGTCATTCGCTCGCTGGCGGGGTTGTTGCGTCGTTTGTCGAGGCCGACTGCTCTCAGGGTGGGGGGGCATCTGGGCCTGTTGGCTGCTTGGCTGTTGCCGAAAAGACGGCGGCTGGCGGAGGAAAACCTGCGCCGCGCCTTTCCGGAGTTGTCTGATCAGCGGATCGCCTGGTTGGCTTTACGAAATTTCTGGCATGTTGGGGTCAGTGGCGCGGAGATCTTGCGGATCGACATGTTTCGACCCGGTAGCGATGACCTGCAACGCTATTTTGAGGTAGCAGGCATAGAACACCTGCAGCAGGCCCAGGATCTGGGGCGCGGGGTGATCATGCTTTCAGGGCATTTCGGTTTCTGGGAGATGGGAAGCTTTCCGCTGCATGAACTCGGTTTCCAGGTTGATCCGGTTGCCAAGCCGATGAAAAATCCACTGGTTGGCCGGTATATCAAGCAACTCCGGGAAACTTACGGGGCTATCGAGATCGACAGTCGTAAGGGTGCGCGGCGAGTTCTTAACGCGTTGCGACAGGGGCGGATTCCGGCCATCCTGCTCGATCAGCATATTTCCCCGCCCGGTTCGATCCCGACGCGTTTTTTCGGCCAGCCTGGTTATACCACCACGGCGATCACCAACTTGGCCATGAAATACCGGATTCCGGTGGTGCCGGTATTCTGCCAGCGGCTGCCGGATGAACGTTATAAAATCTGGGCCGAGCCGATGTTGTTGCTCGAAGGTGAGGGGGAACAGGCCGTCAATGAAAATACCCAACGACTGACGGAGATTATCGAACAGGCTGTCCGGCGTGATATCACCCAGTGGTTCTGGATGCATAAACGCTGGCGGGTTCCGGAAAATCAGGCAGAGAAAAATCAGCTCAAGAAGGATGAAACAAGTGAGTAAAGAACTGCAACGTGAAATTGCCAAACGGCGCACCTTCGGCATTATCAGCCATCCGGACGCCGGGAAAACCACCCTGACCGAAAAGCTGTTGCTGTTCGGTGGGGCCATCCAGATGGCCGGGACGGTCAAGGCGCGTAAGTCGAACCGGCACGCGACCAGTGACTGGATGAGCATTGAGAAGGAACGAGGAATTTCCGTTTCTTCCTCGGTGATGAAATTCAACTACCGTGATTACGAAGTGAATCTCCTCGATACCCCCGGACACCAGGATTTTTCCGAAGATACCTACCGGGTATTGACCGCCGTTGACAGCGCGCTGATGGTCATCGACAGCGCCAAGGGGGTTGAGACGCAGACCGAGAAACTGATGGAAGTCTGTCGAATGCGGAACACTCCGGTGCTCACTTTTATTAACAAACTTGACCGCGAGGGGTTGGCGCCGCTTGATGTTCTGGCCGATATCGAGGAGAAGTTGCAGATCGAGTGCACCCCGCTCTCCTGGCCGATCGGCATGGGGAAACGTTTTAAGGGGGTCTACAATCTCTACCGTCAGGAGTTGAACCTGTTTACTCCCGGAGACGATGCACGCAGTACCAAAACTATCAAAATTGCAAGCCTGGATGATCCGAGAGTCGATGAACTTCTGGGTCGTCAGGCCGATGAGTTGCGCGAAGACATCGAACTTCTGGAAGGAGCGGCCAACCCGTTCAATTTGCAGGATTACCTTAAGGCCAGCCAGACGCCGGTCTTTTTCGGCAGTGCCATCAATAACTTCGGTGTCCAGGAGATGCTCGACGCCTTCGTCGAACTCGCTCCGGCACCCGGCTTGCGGGAAACGGTTGACCGGCTGGTGGCACCGGATGAAGAACCGTTTTCCGGCTTTGTTTTCAAGATTCAGGCAAATATGGACCCGGCCCATCGCGACCGGATCGCTTTTTTGCGGATTTGCAGCGGTAAATTTACCAAGGGGATGAAGGTCAGGCATCACCGGATCGGCAAAGAAGTCAATCTTTCCAAGGCGATCATTTTTATGGCTCAGGACCGGGCCCATGTCGAGGAGGCCTATCCCGGAGATATCATCGGCTTGCACAATCATGGCACCATCAAGATCGGTGATACCTTCACGCTGAAGGAGCCGCTCAAATTTACCGGTATTCCCAACTTCGCCCCGGAACATTTCCGCCGGGTGCGCTTGAAAGATCCGCTCAAATCCAAACAGCTGCAAAAAGGGCTGCTGCAACTGGCCGAAGAAGGAGCGGTGCAGGTCTTCAAGCCGATCAGCGGATCCGAGTTTATCCTCGGCGCGGTCGGGGTGCTGCAGTTCGACGTGACCATGGAGCGGCTCAAGGCTGAATATAATGTTAACGCCGTCTACGAGGGAGTGGATTACAGTACCGCCCGCTGGATTGAGTGCGATGACAAAAAATTGCTCGCCGAGTTCAGTAAAAAGAATCAGCACCAGCTGGCCCACGATGCCGAGGGTCACCTGACCTTTTTGGCTGCCAGTGAATGGCGTCTTGGGCACACCATGGAGCAGTGGGAAGGGGTTCGGTTCCTCAAGGCTCGGGAACACAGCTGATCCCGCGACGTCATCAATTTTCCTGAAAGGAACTGCATTGCAGTTCCTTTCCTGTTTTTGGCTATGGAGGTCAGCGGGATTTGTGATATCTTTATGAGCTCTAATGCTTGTCTCTGTCGAATCGGCATGCCTGGATAAGCAAAGCCGACAAACAGCTTGGATAATCTATGGGTTTGCGTCATTCGTTGAAAATTTCCATTCAGTCAAGGCTGGTCCTGGCGATGATTCTTTCGGCCGTTTCTTTTGCCGTTATTGCCACGGTCCTGCTGATCTCTTTTGTCCAGGTTCGTAACGATATTTCCCAACTTGTTGAAACGCAGTTATCGCAAACGGTTGCCAATTCACAACTGGCCGATGCGCAAAGTACTTCAGCGGCCCGGAATACAACGGCAGACATTGATCGGACCATCGTGACCTCAGGAGCGATCGTTCTCGCTCTGCTGCTGGTGCTGATGATCCTCTTGGGCGCGATCTATGTTAATCTTTTCAATCACCATATCAAAAAACCGATGGAGACGATCCGGCAGCGCTTGCTTGCGTTTCGCCAGGGTGATTACAATTCACCGATGCCGCTTGATCGCGAAGACGAGTGGGGGCAGATCGAAGAAGTGTTTAACGATATGCTCACTGCTCTGGTGAAGAGCTGGTCGACCATACAGGAATCGGAACAGCGTTACCGACATCTGTTTGATAACGCGACCGAAGGGATCTTCCAGAGTACCATCAGTGGTGAATTCTTGAATGTGAACCCGGCGATGGCGCAAATGTTCGGGTCCCCTTCTGTTGCCGACCTCAAATCATGTACCAACCTGCACGAACAGATTTACGCGGACCCGCAGGAGCGCGATCGGTTGATTGCGGAAATGAAACAGCGTGGGTTTGTTCACGGACGAGAAGTCCGGATGCGGCGCAAAGACGGTGAACTTTTCTGGGCCGCGATTAATGGGCACCTGGTTCGTGACGACGACGGTCAGGTGCTATCGATTGAAGGAACGCTGAATGATATCTCCGAACGTCGTCAGGCCGAGGAATCACTGCGGAAATTACAAGCAGATCTGCAGAATATCGTTGATTCGATGCCCTCGGTGCTGATCGGGGTGAACCCGGAATTGAACGTGACGCTCTGGAACCGGCAGGCTGAAGATATGAGCGGTATTGCCTCTGCGCAGGCGGTGGGGCAAAAGTTGACCGATGTTTATACCCTGATCGATCCAGTCCGGTACCTGTCCACGTTGGAAACTGTATGGCAGAGTGGAGTACCGTCACGTTTGCAGAAGATCCCAGCTGTGTCGCAGGGGAACACACGTTATTTCAATCTGCTGATTTACCCATTGAGTCTGAAAGGGAGCAGCGGTTTGGTGATCCATGCCGATGATGTGACCGAAAAGGTCCAGATTGAGGATATCATGATGCAGTCGGAAAAGATGCTTTCAGTCGGCAGTCTGGCGGCCGGGATGGCTCATGAAATAAATAATCCGCTGGCGGTGATTTTGCAGAATGTTCAAGTGATGGAGAGTCGGTTGTCACCATCTCTGGATAAAAATCGGCGGACTGCCGAAGAGTTGGGAATGAGCATCGAGCAAGTTGCCGAATACTCCCGGTTGCGCGGTTTTGACCAGATGATTCAGTCGATTAGCAGCGCCGGGCAGCGAGCGGCGCGGATCATAGAAAATATGCTCAGTTTCAGTCGTAAAAGTTGCTCCGAATTTATTCCCTGCTCGCTGGTCGATTTGCTGGAAAAAACGATCGAACTGGCAGCCAGTGATTACGACATGAAACATCATTACGATTTCCGAACGATCCGGATTGTCCGTGATTTTCAGCCGGTTCCCGATGTGCCCTGTGAATCCGGGCAGATTCAACAGGTCATTCTCAATCTGCTGAAAAACTCAGCGCAGGCGTTTGCTCAGAAAAGCGAAGATGCGGAGATCCGCGTGAGGATTTTTATGCAGGCAGAGCAGGTTTGCCTGCAAGTGGAAGATAACGGCCCGGGAATGGATGAAGCAACCCTCAAGCGGGTTTTTGAGCCTTTTTATACCACCAAAGAGGTTGGTATCGGCACCGGACTGGGCTTGTCCGTGGCTTACTTCATTGTTGTTGAGAATCACAAGGGCCGGCTGACGGTGACTTCAAAACCGGGGGAAGGGAGTTGCTTCAGTCTCTATCTGCCTGTAACGAGAGAGGTCGGCTAAGTTTATGCCTGTTATCGCCTGGAAAAAAGTTTATGAAACCGGAATTGTTGTTCTTGATAATGAACATAGAAAGTTGCTCGGAACGGGTTTGCAGTTCTTGACAAAAATACGGAATCATCAAAGCTTATCCGGATATTTCGGCCATCAATATCTCTGGGAGACGGAATGAAAATCCTTGCAAGGACAGCAATTAAGCAGGTCGTACAGGCTGAAAATGCAGTGGAATTCTGTGTCAAGGGCTGGGTTCGTTCAGTTCGAAGGGGCAAGGAAGTCAGCTTCATTGCTTTGAATGACGGGTCATGCTTTGCCTCTTTGCAACTTGTGCTTGATCCGCAGTTAAGCAACTATGAGCAGCTTTCACGGGTTGGGACCGGCGCCTGTCTGGTTGTGAATGGTCATCTGGTCGAATCGCCGGCAGCCGGGCAAAAGTGGGAGCTGCAAGTCCGTGAAGCGACCCTGCTGGGTGATGCTGATGAGACCTTCCCGCTGCAGAAAAAGCGCCACTCTTTCGAGTTTCTGCGTTCCATCGCTCACCTGCGCCCCCGCTCCAATACCTTTGGCGCGGTTTTTCGCATGCGTAGTGCACTTTCTTTTGCGGTCCATAAATTTTTTCAGGAACGCGGTTTCCTCTATGTGCAGACGCCGATTATCACGGCCAATGATTGCGAAGGGGCAGGGGAGATGTTCCGTGTCTCGACCCTCGACCCGACCAATCCTCCGCGACAGAATGGTCAAGTCGACTGGTCCAGGGATTTTTTCGCTGAGCGGACCGGATTGACGGTCAGCGGCCAATTGCAGGGGGAGCTGTTTGCCACGGCGTTTTCCGATATCTACACCTTCGGCCCGACCTTCCGTGCGGAAAACTCCAACACCAGTCGGCACGCGGCTGAATTCTGGATGATTGAACCGGAGATCGCCTTTGCTGACCTGGTCGACAGCTGTCGACTGGGTGAGGATTTTCTCCGCTACCTGGTGGTTTACGCCTTGGAAAATTGCCGGGAGGATCTCGATTTTTTCAATCAGCGCATCGAAAAAGGTCTGATCGACAAACTGAAAGCGCTGGCCACCGCCGAGTTTCAAACCATCAGCTACACCGAAGCGATTGAACGTCTACAGAAGTCAGGGCAAACATTTGAATTTCCCGTCGAGTGGGGTTGTGACCTGCAATCGGAACATGAGCGCTATCTGACCGAGCAGATTTTTCGTGGACCGGTCTTCGTCACCGATTATCCGACCCGGATCAAGGCTTTTTACATGCGTTTGAATGATGATCAGAAAACCGTCGCGGCGATGGATCTGCTGGTGCCGCGGGTCGGTGAAATTATCGGCGGGAGCCAGCGTGAAGAGCGGCTTGATGTGTTGCAGGCACGGATGGCTGAATGCGGGATTGCTGCAGAACACCTCGACTGGTATCTCGATATCCGTCGTTGGGGGAGTTGTCCCCATGCCGGGTTCGGGCTCGGTTTTGAACGGTTGCTGATGTATGTCACCGGTATGGAAAATATCCGCGACGTTATCCCCTTCCCCAGAACTCCGGGACATGCCCGTTTTTAGGAGCCTGTTAAGTCCAACAGGCTCCCAGGAGAGGTTCGATCATGGCGATAATTTTCTCCGGCACATTGAAAAGACTCTGTTCTGCGTACGTTCTGCTGAGCGCAGTCCTGCTGCTATGTTGCACCGGTGAGGCGGCCTTCAGCCACGATCAGCTGATTCTTGGAATCCATCCTTTTCATACCGTAACGATTCTCGAAAAAAAATTTACCCCGCTGGCTGAATATTTGAGCAAAGAACTCAATATACCCGTTGTTGTCCGGGTGGGCTCAAGCTATGCCGAGCACATAGATGCGGTCGGCAGGGATAAGCTCGACATCGCTTACCTCGGCCCGGTCCAGTATGTTCGGATGGTGGATAAGTATGGCAACAAACCGCTTCTGGCTTGTCAGGAAACCGACGGGACGCCGTTTTTCAGGGGGATCATCATTACTCGGCAAGACAGCCCAAGTGAAAAACTTGCAGACCTGGAATTTGGTGAGTTTGCTTTTGTGGATATCTATTCAACCATGGGCTATATTCTTCCGGCCTTTCTGTTGCTGAAAGAAAATCCGGCCATCATCAAAGAAAACAACTACCAAATGCTCAAAACCCATGAAAATGTCGCATTGGCGGTCCTCACCGGAGATTTTGAAGCCGGAGCGGTCAAGGAATCTGTTTACCAACTTTATCGACACCGGGGGCTGAAGGAACTGGCCCGCACACCGGCTGCTCCCGAGCATCTTTTTGTCGCCCGGGCAAACCTCTCCGCCGGCACCATCAAGAAGCTTCGGAAGGCTCTCTGGCAGCTCAGCAAAACGAACTCCGGACAGCACATCATGCAAGCGATAAAACCTACGCTGACAGGCTTTGTGCCGGTTGAAGACGAGGCCTATGACGGCCTGCGTACTGTTATCGAAAGGTTAGCCGAAGAGAGTACTCTCAAATGACCGTCCAACGATGTTCCGGCAACGTCAATTACTGGCTGTTGCTAGTGTTGGTTCTTGCCATGCAGATTATTGTTGCCTGGAGTTCCGTGAGCCATCTGCATGATTCCCAGGTGGCTGAAATCAACAGTATTTCGAAAAAAAACATCTTTTTTCTGCATGGCCTTATCCAGGATGAATTACAGAATAAAAATTACTCAACGGTCGAATCCCTGTTGCGAAAGTGGGGTAAATCCCATAGCGAGAACATCGCAAAAGTCGTCCTGACGACGAAAAACGGTTTTACCTTAGGCGCATATCAATGGGACTCAACCCCGGCCCATTCATTGGCCATTGAAGAGGATATTCTTTATTCGTACCGGGGCACAGCAACCCTTAAGCTACTGGTCAGCCTGGACAGTGTTTATCAGCGCACAACCCGGATCGCGACGATTTTCGCGGTGGTTATTCTGGTTTTCACATTACTATTGGTGCAAATGACCCGGCTTTACCTGCGGCAAAAAGCACTGACACAGGCTTTGGATTCACGATCAAGCGCATTGACCAAAACAGTTGATAACTTAAAAAAGCAGATTGCGGCCCGGACAGCCGCGGAAGAAGCACGGGCTGAAAGTGAATTGAAATATCGAAGCCTGATGGACAATCAAAACGATGCCGTTTTTCTTCACCGGGTCAAGGCAGATGGAATTTCCACATTTTCAGAAGTCAACGAACGGGCGATCCGTCAGTACGGCTATACACGGGAAGAATTTTTACGCCTCAGCCCCCTTGATATTTCTCTGCCGGACGATCTTCAGAAACACCGCGCATCGGGGCATGCGCAACAGCTCCTGGAAAAAGGTCATTTAGTCTATGAAATCAGACACATAAAAAAAACCGGACAAATATTCCCGGTTGAGATCAGTGCGACAGTCATAGAATGGCAAGGGGACAAATACGTTTTGTCGGCAGCACGAGACATTACGGAGCGCGTACAGATGCAGGAAAAGCAGCAACATCTGGAAAAGCAACTGCTGCACACACAAAAGCTTGAAAGTCTCGGTGTCCTGGCCGGCGGCATCGCCCACGATTTCAACAATATCCTGATGGCCATTCTCGGTCACAGTGAGCTTGCTGAGCGTGGTTTAGCCAAGGGGACTCCGGTCACCAAAAACATCCGGCAGATAAAACTGGCCGCAGAAAAAGCGGCCGAGCTGACCAACCAGATGCTGGCCTACTCAGGCAAAGGGAAATTCGTTATTGAACCACTGGATTTAACAACAATCATTCAAGAGATGGAGTACATGCTTTCCGTTTCCATCTCTAAAAAAGCCGTCCTTCGCTACAAACTTGACGAACAGCTGCCAAGCGTAGAGGCGGATGCAACCCAGATACGTCAGATCATCATGAACCTGGTGATTAACGCTTCAGATGCCATCGCCGACAAAAGCGGGGTGATTAGCCTGTCCACCGGAGTCATGGCATGTGATCAGAACTATCTGCGGGAAGCCTGGTTGGATGAAAATCAGCCGGCAGGAAGCTACGTGTTTGTCGAAGTGACGGACAACGGCTGCGGCATGGCCCCGGAAACAACTGCCAATATCTTTGATCCTTTTTTTACCACCAAATTTACCGGCCGCGGTCTTGGCATGTCCGCTGTCCTCGGCATTGTCCGCGGACATAAAGGGACCATTAAAGTTTATAGTGAACTCGGCAGAGGGACGACATTCAAAGTTCTCCTGCCCGTTTCTGAATTACCGGCAACAAGCGCTGTTCAAGCAGAAAGTACGGCACCACTGCAAATGACCGGCTTGGCCCTGGTTGTGGATGATGAAGAGCTATTGCGTGAGTTGGGAAAAAACATGCTTGAACTCTTTGGTTTCACAGTTCTCACCGCGGTCGATGGTCGAGAGGCAGTGACCGTATACAAACAGCACCAAACAGACATCAAGCTGGTTTTGATGGACTTGACCATGCCGCATATGGATGGAGAAGAAGCGTTCCGTGAATTGCGCCGCCTCGACCCGAACGTAAAAGTGATTATGAGCAGTGGCTACAATGAGCAGGAAGTCGCACAGAAATTTGTCGGCAAAGGGTTACTCGGTTTCGTTCAGAAGCCTTATCAGATATCGGCCTTACAGAATATCATGCAAAAACTTTAGGACGTAGGTTGCTCCATTCAGAAACACCCGAAACGATCCAGATGCTACTTTCACGACCGCAAAATTTTATTTCTCCTTGCTTGACTTTTATTTGGCAGATGTCTAATGTCGACATTAGACATCAAGAAGGAGCTGGGACGGTTATGCCAATTGTCAAAAAAACTTATAAAGATCAGGTTGTTGACTATGTTTATCAACTCCTGTTGACGAACGAGCTGGGCCCGGGAGATCAATTGAAAGAGAGCCTGCTGGCTGAGCAGATGGGGATCAGCAGGGCACCGATCCGTGAGGCGATGAAAGAGCTGATCATGAACGGTCTGGTCGATTATCGTCCCCAGGTGGGCAACTTCATTCCTGTTTTGTCCCCCAAGCAGATTGTCGACAGCTACACCACACGTGGTGTCCTTGAGGGTTACGCGGTGATGGAGACCTGTGATCAGTTTTCCGCTGAAGAGGTCGACAAGCTCGAAAACCTGACCGAGCAGATGGAAAATTATGCCCATAAAAAGAACCACAAAATGGTCATCGAGGCCGGCGGAGAATTTCACGATCTCTTGATCAGTAAGAACAATAACGTGCAACTGCTGGAATACACGGACCGTCTCAGTTTGAAGCTGCATATTCTGTTTTTTAAATATTTGGGAAAGCTCTACGGCCCCTCTGAAGTTGGCCGACGGCATCGGGAAATTGTCGAAAGTGTTAAATCAAAAGATCTGGGGCTGATTGAAAAGGTTATTCGGCAGCATTACGTCGAAACGGGGTCGAAAATAGCGATTCTTTAATATTTGTGGGTTCAGAGCAAGTTAACTCCGAAATTTTACATCTCAATCATATAGAAGATAAGCCTGCAACATCACGGAGGAAAAGATGGCAGAAGAATGGGTTCAGCAGATGCAGAACGAAGTGAACACACTTGAGAAACTCGAAGAGTACATCAATGTCTCTGACGACGAAAGGGAAGCGATTCAGACCCTGAAAACCAAATGGGGAACAACCCCCTATTTTGCGTCGTTGATGGACAAAGATGACCCGAAATGCCCGATCCGGATGCAAGTACTTCCGTCGATGAAGGAAAAAATCAATGAGTTCGGGATGGATAACTACCTGGTGTGGAAAGAAAACCGCGCTACGGAAGAAGTTCGTCCGGACAGTATCGCCCGTCAGTACAAAGACCGGATTGCTTTTACCGTTGTCGAGGTCTGTGGAATTTACTGTCGCCACTGTTTCCGCAAAGAACTGGTGGTCGATCAGAATCTGCAACTGCGCTTTGATGCTGACGAAGGCCTGGCCTGGATTGCCGAGCATAAGGAAATCCGCGATGTACTGATTACCGGTGGCGATCCGCTGCTGTTGTCGGATGAAAAACTGGAGTACTTGATCACCAAACTGCGCGAAATGCCGCACATCGAGATGATCCGTATCGGTTCACGTCTGCCGATTGTTCTGCCGCAGCGGATTACCGAAGGCTTGAAAAAAGCAATCGGCGGTTTTCACAAGGTTCCGGTGTGGATCAACACCCAGTGTAATCACCCGAAGGAGATCACCGAAGCAACGGAAAAAGCCGTTTACGAGCTGCTGAGTTGCGGGATCAATGTGGGGAACCAGGCGGTGCTGCTTAAGGGGATTAACGATGACGTGCCGACATTCAGGGAACTGCACCAGAAACTGCTGCGTACCCGGATTCGCCCCTACTATGTTTTTTATTGCGAGCCGGCTCCGGGGATCGACCATTTCCGTACCCCGGTGGAAAAGGGTGCTGAGCTGATTCGTGACGCGCTGCGTGGACACACCACCGGTCTGGCACAACCGATGTACGTGCTGGCGACCAATATCGGCAAGATTCCACTGATGCCAGACTATTACATTGTTGATAAAAACGAGAAGGAATACACGCTGAGAAACCACCTGGGAGAGACCACCAAAATTCCGAATATTCCTGAATAACAGGCCCCTAAAATAATTTATGGAGGCTGCTGTCACAGCCTCCATAAATACATTGTACATCCCCGCAAGGAGAGGCACAGATGAATCTACAAAGACTACAGGAACTCATCCAGGAAAAAAAGGTCAAAAATATCGACCTGAAGTATGTCGACCTGGTCGGACGCTGGTACCATATCAATTTTCCGGCCCGGCGGCTCGATTATGTCATGGAGCACGGCATCCCTTTTGATGGTTCCAGTATCCCCGGAATGCGTAACGTGGAATCGGGTGACCTGATCCTGATGCCGGATATTTCCACTGCCCGTTATGACAATTTCAATCCGAATCCCACCGTGCAGATTATCTGTTCGATCCGTGAAGCCGATTCCCCGGCGGGGTATAAAAAAGATCCCCGCAGTGTCGCGGAAAGATCATTTAACTATCTAAAAGAAAGCGGGATTGCCGATGAAATATTGTGGATCCCGGAGTTCGAATTCAACCTGTTCAGCGAAGCTGTCTATTACAACACCAAACATAAAGCGGGCTACCGGCTTTCCACCATGGAAAATAAGGAAGCCCTGCCGTTTGATTACGAAGATTCCGATGCCACGGCTCTGACACACCGCAAAGGCTATCATCTGGATCGGCCCTATGATCGGAACGCAAGTGTCCGGGAGGAGATCTCCGATTATATTGAAGAGCATATCTGCCCGATCCGTTACCACCACCATGAAGTCGGCATCAGTTCACAGCAGGAGATTGAAACCGAACTGGCTCCATTCCCGGAAATCGCCGATAACATCATGTATATCAAGAGCGCCATTCAGCAGATTGCCCTCAAGCATGGGTTGACCGCAACCCTGATGCCGAAGCCGATGTACGAAGAGGCCGGGAACGGGATGCATTTCCATATGCTGCTGAGAAAAAACGGGAAAAACATCCTCTATGAGAAAGGCGGTTATGCCGATCTTTCAGACGATGCCCTGCATTTCATCGGCGGGATTCTCCACCATGGTAAGTCGCTGGTTGCCCTGACAAATCCAAGTACCAATTCCTATAAACGTCTGCTGCCCGGATTTGAAGCACCCGTCAAGCTGATCTTCGGGCTGGCCAACCGCAGTGCCGCAATCCGCATTCCCAAATATGCGACAACTGAAGAAAACAAGCGCTTTGAATTCCGCACCGGCGACGCAACCTGTAACCCCTACCTGGCGACCAGCGCGCTGATCATGGCCGGTATCGATGGTATCAAAAACAAGATCGACCCGACCGCGCATAATCACGGACCCTTCGATGAAAATATTTTCGACTGGCCGGAAGAGAAACGCAATGCCCTGCCGGCGATTCCGGCCAACCTGGAAGAGGCGTTACAGGAATTAAAAAAAGACCACGACTATCTGCTGCAAGGCGGCGTGTTCAGTGAAATGCTGATTGATGGGTTAATTGAAGAAAAGATGAAAGAAGTGATCGCTGTCAATGAGCGACCAACCCCGTACGAAATGAATCTCTATTTCAACCTTTGATGACTTTTTGCGACGCCATCAATATTGGTCCTTTTCGGCGCTGTCCGCGTTGCGCCGGCCTGACTTAACGCATGGGGTATCAGTTATTTTCGGACACCGGACTTCCAGAGAAGGGGGACTTCAACACACTCTGGTGCCTGGGCGTCGAACCCTTCAGAACGGATTTTTTCACCCCCTTGGGCTCAAAGATAAACTGCCATTCGCTGTAGCGGGTCTTGTCGGAAAAATTCTTGTTTTCCTCAGAAAAGTTATTCTTCTTAAACGGCTCCAGTTCACTCCTGCTTTTCACCCCCTGAATCCGTCCCACCGGATCCTTGATCAGCACCCAGTCTTGACCAGTCATCGGATCCGGATAAAGTTTGCGTAAGTGTCGAACTGTGGCAACCGAGCGTGGGTCTTTCGTCAGGTTTTTCAGGTCGGACGGAAGCATCGCCCGGGCACCGGCTCGGGAGGTTAGATAATAGGACTCAATTGCCCGACGATACTGATCCCCACGCCAGAGCAGTTCCTGCTCCTTGGCGCGCTGCACGATAGTCTTCCAGGTGGCTCCGGCAATCCCCGACAGCAAGCCAAGGATGGTTACAGCAATCAACACCGACATGAGAGCGGCACCATTTTTTGTTTGTAGATATTTCATCGCAAGTCGACTGAAAGCTGGGTAAAAATATGTAAAACTACATTCTCTGTAATGGTTCCCCATCTACAGATTTTCTTCAAGTTATTTACCAAGAATACGGATTCTTTTCCAGGGCAGCCTCCTGGATATCCCGGCAGAATCTTGCCTTTTTAAGCGGATTCATTTACTAATGCCAGTTCACATTCGGGAGGAAGGATCAAGTGGCAGACCTTTTTCAACACATCAAAAGACTGACCGGCAAAGCGATCGGGGATTTCCAACTGATTGAAGATGGTGACCGGATCGCGGTCGGGGTCTCAGGGGGGAAGGATTCCTACACCCTGTTGCAGGTTCTGGAGGCTTTGCGCCGAAAAGCCCCGGTCAGGTTCGATCTGATTGCGGTCAACGTCGATTCGGGGTTTTCCGGCTATCGCAAGGAATTGATCGAACAGTATCTGCAGGAGCAGCAGTTCCCTTACCGGATGGCCTCTGCGGATTGTGACCGGATCATCAAAGAGAAACGCCGCCCCGGTTCATCCTATTGTGCTTTCTGTGCCCGCCTGCGTCGCGGTATTCTTTACACTCAGGCAACAGAGCTGGACTGTAACAAGGTTGCCCTGGGACATCATCTGGATGACTTTATCGAAACCCTGCTGCTGAACCAATTTTATGCCGGCACCCTGGCGGCAATGAGCCCCAAGCTCCTTGCGGATAACGGCAAGCAGACTGTCATTCGACCACTGGTCTATGTTGAAGAGTCCGATATCACTGAATACAGCAGCGTGGCAAACTACCCGATCGTCTGCTGCGCCTGCCCGGTCGCCGGGGATGAAGATCAGCAGCGGCAAAGAATGAAACAGCTGATCAAGCAACTTTCCGGGGAAATTCCACAGATCCGTAACAGTATGATCAGTGCACTGGGGAATGTTCATCCCCGGCATCTGCTCGATCAACAGTTGCAGAAGCGGGGGTAACGGGTTCTGATTTAAACCAGGGTCAATCTTCCTTGCGCATGAATTTTTTCAACAGGCCTTCGGATTGCGTGATTTGTTCACGACGCAGATTGATCAGCCGCAATTCACGTAAAGCCTCTGTACAATCCGGGTTTGCCTGGACAGCCATTTCGAATGATTTTTCCGACTGCCGCTCTTTCCCTTGCACATGGTAAATATGCCCCAGGTAAAGATGGGTTAAATCAAGGCCGGGATTCAATTCCCGGGAAGCCAGCAAGACTTCCAGCGCACGGTTTTGTGCCGCAGTTTTTTCCGCTGAAGCTTTAAAAAGTGCCCAGGCAAAATGGGTCATATACTCAGGCTCTTCAGGGCTCAACTCGATCGATCGCTGCAAGGGTCTAACCGCGGCCTTGAAACGCCGTAGGTTCAGCAAAACCCGACCTTCCTGATAAGCCGTCTCGGCCTCAATCACCTGGTTGATATTGATCGATTTTTTCGGTCCATTGACCAGCTCATCCAGGTAACTCGAACAGGTTGTGGGGTCGCTGAGCACCGTGTAGGCCTGGGTCACATAGTGAAAAAGTTCGTTGATTTTTGCGCTCATTTCTCGCGAAAGGCCACAATCGAGAAAACGGTCCGGATGATACTCTTTGGCCAGCTTATAATAGGCACGCCGCACTTCGCTGCTGCCGCATTGACGGCCGACCCCCAGGGCCTTGAAATAGTCAGAATCCATCACCCGCCGGTAATCATCCAGAATCTTGCGGCGCAGCTGTTCGTCAATCGGCCGCACTGCTTGACCCGGCAGATCAGACATTTCAACCTGCTCAACGATTTCACTGCTTTCGAGCATTTCAGAAATCAATAAAGCGGACAGGACCCTCTGTACTTCACGACGCGCCAGCGGGTGCTGTTCAAGAATTTCTGCCAAAGTGAACGCTCCCAGGCAACTCCGGAAAACTTCCTCGCCCCGCCGGTTCAGCTCAATATCCTGAAAACGGTATTTGGGATCTGCGACCTGTTTCAGATAAAGATTATGAAACGGCTGCAGATAAGAATCCAGCTGCCGTCCGGTCCAATAGTGACTGATCCCCTGCAGAATCAGCGAGGCCGGAGAGAGTTTAATCGAGGTGACAGATTTCTTGAAATCTTTACCGGGAACAAACTGGCTGGTCCCGTCCTTCCACTTGAAGGTCGAGAGGAGTTTTTCCGTGACCTGTCGGGCCAGGGATTCGTGCAGATCCTGTGGCGTCACGAGGCCCATTTCAATCAACTCTGTCCCCTGTAATCGTCCGGACTCCTTGCTGCGCTCAACCGAGGTATCACAGTCAAGCTGGGGAATCACCCCCTCACTGACCAACATCCGGCCAAGACATTCATGCAACACGTTGGAACGGGAAAAGATCGGGTAGCCTTCCTTGATATAGATAATTTTTTTTGCTTCAGCCCGCTGTAAATGCAGCAAACCAGTCGCTTTTTTACTATAAAGTTCATGCAGCAACAGCGGGATACTATGCTCGTCCAGTTGCTGGAGCTGGTCTTTTACGGGGGGTTCTGACGGTTTTTCACCGGGGAAAAGCTTGGCGATCAGGTTATGAAGATCGGGGGCAGTAAAAGGTTTGAGCAGAAATTCATCCGGGCCGTAATCCAGCTTGGCCTGGGCAATTTGCTCAGGGCTATGGAACATGGAGGTAATCATAACCACCGGAAGTTCTTTGGTTTTTTCATGTTTTCGCAGGGCACTGCAGACGGCCGGGCCGGAAATTTCCGGCATATTGATATCGATCAGAGCTAGATCAAACTCCTCGGTCAACAGCATCTGCAACCCGGCCGCACCCCGATCAACGGTTTTCACCTGGTGACCGGCCGCGGACAAAACCTTTTTCAGGAGGGAACGTAATCCCTGGTCATCATCGATGACTATTATTCTTTGGCCCATTTCAGGCATCCTCTCTCGGCAAGAGATCTTGCTGCGGATTCAGGTAGCGTTCAAACAGTACCCGAATTCCCCCCGTGATTGTCCGATATTCTTCCAGAAATTCCTTTTCCGGCACAACCCCTTTTTTACCATAATCAAGACTACGGCTTATTTTTCTCAGACTTTTCGGTTCATTAGAGAGGCCATTGATCGATTGATCGTGCAACAAGCGCAACTTGTTTTCCAGTCGGCGCAAAAACTTGTAGCCCTGTATCAACTGCTCGGCATCAGCCTGTGAAAGCAGCTGATGATCCGCCATCACCTGCAACAGTTCCAGGGTGTTCTGTCGGCGTAGCGCCGCAATCTCTTTTGCATGCAACAGCTGCAGGTACTGGGTGATAAATTCCACATCGACCATGCCGCCACGGCCGGTTTTGATATTGAAATGGTCTTCTGTTTCCCGCGCAATTTCCTTTTCCATCCGGAACCGCAAGCGAAAGATTTCCGGCTGCAGGTCAGTCGGCAGCGGCCGGTCAAAAGCCAATTCCGCGATCAGCCTTTGCAGTTGGTCAGCAAAGGCGGCAGGTCCGCAAACCACGCGAGCCTTGGTCATTGCCTGCCGCTCCCAGGATTGGGCGGATTCCTGATGATAGCGTTGGAAGGCGTTCAAGCTGGTGACCAGTGGCCCCTGGTTGCCGGAAGGGCGCAATCGGGTATCGATTTTATAAACAAAACCCTCGCGAGTCACCAGCGTCAAAACAGTAATAATCCGTTGCGCCAACTTGGCAAAATATTCATGATTACTGATCTGACGAAAACGCTGCGGATCGGTTCCGGAAACCGGGCGGGTCCGCCCCTCGCCGGCATAGATGAAAATGATATCCAGATCTGAATGGTAGTTCAGTTCAAGGCCGCCCAATTTGCCCATGCCGACAATCGCAAAGGCTGTTTCCTGTTCTGTTACCTCATCCGCAAAAGGAGCCCCGAAGCGGCCGAGCAATTCCTGGCGGGCCATGGCGACCGACTGTTCCAGGCAGACCTCTGCGAGCCAGGAGAGTTGTTTAGTCCCCTCGCCCTGTTTCATCTGGCCGTGCAGGTCATTAAGCGCTACCCGCAGAAACTCTTCATTGCGGAAACGACGTAAGGTATCCAGTTTCAGTTCATAATCATCGGCCAGAAAAACCTGTTCTTCCAGTTCATCCGCCAACTGTTGCCGATATTTGACAGCGACTGCGTAGGATCGGGAAACCATGGTATCAAGCAACTCCGGGCGTTGGATAAAGATCCGTGACAGAAGTTGACTTGAACCGAACAGAGCGACCAAAAGTTTAACAATTTCAGGGTTTTCTGCAAGTAGAGAAAAGAAGGAGGTGCGTGCCCGGATGCCGCGGAGAAATGTCTCCAGGTTATTCAACGCCTGATCGGGATTCGGTGAATCGAGCAGTTCACCCATCAGCAGGGGGGTAATTTTTTCCAGACAGCGTCGCCCACGCCGGGTTAACCGCCAGTGCGGGTCTTCGCCCCGCAGCAGGGTCAAGCTTTCGTAGGCCGCATCAGGGTTACTGAACCCATTTTCTTCCAGCAGGTCTTTGACCAGATCCGGGTCCGACTCAGTAGCAAAGATGAAACTGACCTCGGGGCGGACGGGCTGCTCTTCTTCAGCTGCTGAGTGAAACAGATCTTTGAAGATGTGACTGACCCCCTGACGCTGCCGCTCCAACTCTGCAGCAAAGCTTTCACTGTCAACAAAACCGCTGCGGCGGGCCAATGCCAGGAATTCTTCGTCCCGGGTCGGCAGCGAGTGAGTCTGCTGTTCCTGCACGATCTGAATCCGGTGTTCCACGGTGCGCAAAAACCGATAGGCTTCGCTGAGCAGGCGTTGCTCTTCAGCGGTAATCAGGCTCTCCTGCTCCAGCAGTTGCAGCGTCTGCAAAGAATTGCGGAACTGCAGCTTTGGCTTGGTTCCGGCATTCACCAGTTGCAGCGCCTGAATAAAAAACTCGATTTCGCGGATGCCGCCCCGGCCAAGCTTGAGGTTACGCTCCCGTTCCTGCTCCCGGCCAAGGCTGACATTGATCTTCTGCTTCATCAACTTGATATCCTCGATCATGCCGAAATCGAGGTAGCGGCGATAAATAAACGGTTTCAGCCGTTGTAACAGTTCCAGTCCCAAAGGGATTGAGCCGGCCACCGGCCGAGCTTTGATTAATGCCGCACGCTCCCAGCTCTGCCCCCAGGATTCGTAATAGGTTTCGGCGGCATCCAGAGAAATTGCCAGATCTCCACTATTGCCGTCCGGGCGTAGCCGGGTATCAACACGAAAGACAAAACCGTCCTCGGTGACCTGATTGAGAGCTTGGGAAACCATTTCGGCCAGCTTGACAAAATAGCGATGCAGGCTGATCTTTTCACCGCGGCTGCCACCGCTGGTTTCACCATGATTGGAAGAATAGCAATAGATGAGATCAATATCGGAAGAGAAGTTGAGTTCATGTCCCCCGAGCTTGCCCATGCCGAGGACAGTCATTTCGGCAAGACGTGAGTTACCATTTTCAACTGTTTCCAGCGGTTGTCCGTACTCCGCCTGCAATTGCCAACTGCAGATTTCATAGGCCCGTTGCAGGCTGGCTGCAGCCAGGCCCGACAACTCGGCCGTCACCTCTTCGAGGTTTGCCATGCCGCACAGATCGCGGCTGCCGATGCGTAGAATCTGCTCGAATTTATCGTGCCGCAACCCGGCCTTAAGTGCAAAGAAATCGCTCTCATCAGGGATGGTGCGATGCAGGCCCGCCAGCATCTCTGCTTCGTCGCACGTTTGATCAATCCGGCCTGTAACCAGTAACAGGGTAAAATATTCCGGCTTGCGACAGAGGATTGAAGCGAGAAATGGTGAGCCACCCAGAACCGTCAGCAATTGCCGGCGGCGGACCGGCTGCTGCAGAATAGTCACAAATTGCTCCCGATCGACGACGGAAATCAGCCGCTCCAGACCATTCAGGGCAAGATCTGGATCGGCTGAATGCAGGGCATCGGTGAGAATCCCCGTCAGCAGTTCAAAGTCCTGCAGAACCTCATCGATCAGCTGCAGATTGGTTTTGACCCGCTCACCGTTGGCCCAAACCCGGCTGTCGAGCCAGCAGATCAACGCCGGTTCTTCCTCTGTCCCTAACAGGGCAAGTTTATCGGTTATCTCCTGTTGAGCCTTCTGCATTTATCCCCTTTTTCAACCGTGATGGCGTCGCAAAAAGTCCGCCATCAACCTTTGCTGACGAATTCTGCCAGGTTCTTCCGGTAACTCCCCTGAGCCACTCCATGCTCGGTAATGATTGCAGTCACCAACCGGTTCGGGGTGACATCAAAGGCCGGGTTACGCACCGCAATTTCTTCCGGGGCGAGTTGCACGTCCTTGAAATGGGTGATCTCGCGGGCATCCCGCTCTTCAATCGGGATCTGTGAGCCATCACTCAAACTCAGATCGATAGTCGAAATCGGTGCCGCCACGTAGAAGGGAATATTGTGCTCCTTCGCCAGCACCGCCACCGTGTAGGTGCCGATTTTGTTGGCGACATCGCCGTTGGCGCTGATCCGGTCAGCACCGACGATGACACAATCGATCTCCCCCTGACTCATCAGATAGCCAGCCGCGTTATCACAAATCAGCGTCACCGGAATTTTGTCCTTCTGCAGCTCCCAGGTGGTCAACCGGGCTCCCTGGAGAAAGGGTCGGGTTTCATCGACAATCACCGAAACCTTTTTCCCGGCTGCCACGGCCGTGCGAATCACCCCGAGGGCCGTACCGTAACCGGCAGTTGCCAGGGCTCCGGCGTTGCAATGGGTCAGAATCCGCGCCCCATCGGGAATCAATCCTTCGCCGTGACGGCCCATTTTTTTGTTGCGCTGCTCATCCTCTTGGGCAATCGCCAGAGCTTCGAATTCAAGGCCGATCTTCAGTTCCAGAACCGTCCGGTCGAGGTTGGCATGGGCAAACCGCTTCATCCGTTCCAAAGCCCAGGACAGGTTGACCGCAGTCGGCCGGGTCGCTACCAGCAGGTCGCAGATCCTGGTAAATTCGGCGAAAAATTCTTCACTCGATTCGGTTTCGATATCCCGTGCCCCCAGCCAGGCACCGATGGCCGCAGCGACACCGATGGCCGGCGCACCACGGACCACCATGTTGCGAATCGCCTCGGCAACGGCCTGATAGTCTTTGTAATTGTGCCAGACCACTTCGGCCGGCAGCAGGCGCTGGTCGAGCATCTGACAGGTGCCGTTAAAAAATCGAATCGGGCGGACGGTGTTGGCATCCATTTGACAACCGGACATTATTTTTCCCTCTGTAGGGGCGCCGCTTGCTGCGCCCTTCTCTGGTGAAATAACGCAGGGCGCAGCAAGCGGCGCCCCTACGCTGATGAAACAACGCAGGGCGCGGCAAGCGGCGCCCCTACTCGGAAAGTTTCTTTTTCAACAACTGATTTACCAGGCCGGGATTGGCCTTCCCCTTGCTGGCTTTCATCACCTGGCCGACAAAAAAGCCCATCAGTTTCTCTTTGCCCGCCTGGTATTCAGCAACCTGGCCCGGGTTGGCAGCGATCACCTCGGCGACGATCACCTCGATAGCGCCGGTATCGGTCATCTGCTTGAGACCTTTTTCCTCGATCACCTGATCGGCCGTCTTGCCGGTCTGCCAGATCTCCTCAAAAACCGTCTTGGCGATCTTGCCGGAGATGGTATTATCCTCGATCCGCTGCAGCACTCCGGCCAGCAACTTCGGTGTCACCGGACAATCGGCAATGCCGATCCCGTTTTCATTGAGGGCCCGCAGCAGCTCACCCATGACCCAGTTGGCACAGGTTTTCGGGTGGTTGTGCAGGGCCACCAGCGCCTCAAAATATTCCGCCACCGGGCGCTCCGCTGAAATCACTCCGGCATCGTAGGCCGCCAGCCCCAGTTCCCCCTGGTAGCGCTGTCGTTTGGCCGCGGGCAACTCAGGAAGCGTGCCGCGGACCCGTTCGACCCATGCGTCGGAAACCACCAGCGGCACCAGGTCAGGATCAGGGAAGTAACGATAATCGTGAGCTTCCTCTTTGCCGCGCATCGACCGGGTGACCCCGCTGTCGGCATCAAACAGCCGGGTTTCCTGTACCACCCTGCCGCCATCGTCAATAACCTCAATCTGCCGCTCGACCTCGTATTCGATTGCCTGCTTGATGAAGCGAAAGGAGTTGAGGTTCTTTACTTCGGCTCGGGTGCCGAACTCCTGCTGACCCCAGGGACGAACCGACACGTTGGCATCACAGCGGAAGGAACCTTCCTCCAGATTACCGTCGCAGACGCCGAGATAAACGACAATCGGGTGCAACTGTTTCAAATAGGCAATGGCCTCATCGGCGCTGCGCATATCCGGTTCGGAAACCACTTCCAACAACGGTGTACAGGCCCGGTTCAAATCGACCGAAGAGCTGTTACCATCGGCATGAAGCAATTTACCGGCGTCCTCTTCCATGTGAATGCGGGTGATACCGACCTTCTTTTGACCATGTTCTTCGGTTTCGATCTCCAGCCAGCCGTGCTCGCAGATCGGCAACTCGAACTGGGAGATCTGGTAACCTTTCGGCAGGTCGGGATAAAAGTAGTTTTTCCGCGCGAAAATCGACCGCGGGGCGATCCGGCAGTTGGTCGCCAGGCCCGTCTTGATGGCATCTTCCACCACCTGCCGATTCAACACCGGCAGCGCCCCCGGCAGGCCCAGGCAGACCGGGCAGGTCTGGCTGTTCGGCGCTTGTCCGAATGCGGTGGAACAGCCGCAGAAGATTTTGCTTTTGGTGGTGAGCTGAACATGCACCTCCAGCCCGATGACGACCTCATATCTGGAATCCATTATTCAAGATCCTATCTTTTTCCGTCGGGGCGAACCTCGTGTTCGCCCTTTCGATTCGCACGCTGGGCGAACACAAGGTTCGCCCCGACACACCCATGATTACAATTCCGGGAATTTACCGCCCCAATCGGTGGCATTTTCAAAGGCCCAGGCCGCCTGCAGAATTTCCGCTTCAGCGAACGGTTTACCGAGCAGTTGCAATCCGATCGGCAGCCCCTCATGGTTCATCCCGCAGGGGAGGCTGATGCCGCAGGTTCCCGCCAGATTGACCGGAATGGTAAAAATATCCGAAAGGTACATCTGCAGCGGATCATTCACCTTTTCACCGATCTTGAAAGCGGGTGTCGGCGCGACCGGAGTCAGCAGCAGGTCAACCTGTTCGAAAGCTGCAAAAAAGTCCTCGCGGATCAGGGTGCGAACCTTCTGCGCCTTCAGGTAGTAGGCATCATAATAACCGGATGACAGGGCGTAAGTACCAAGCATGATGCGCCGTTTGACCTCATCACCGAAGCCGGCGGCACGCGTCTGCCGGTACATGCCGATTAAACCTTCCCCGGCATCTTTACGGACACCGAAACGGACGCCATCGTAACGGGCCAGATTGCTCGAAGCCTCGGCGGTCGCGATCAGGTAGTAGCAGGCGACGGCGTAATCGGTGTGCGGCAGGCTGACCTCAACGATCTCGGCACCCAGCTGTTGATAGGTTGCGATCGCTGCAGCAACCGATTTTTTCACATCCGGGTCGAGCCCCTCGATAAAGTACTCTTTCGGCAGCCCGATTTTCTTCCCCTTGACACCCTCCTTGAGGGTTGTCAGGTAATCGGGAACCGGAGTGTCGACCGAGGTCGAGTCAGCCGGATCGTACCCGGCGACAGCACCAAGCAGCAAGGCACAGTCTTCGACATTTCCGGCCAGCGGACCAACCTGATCGAGAGAGGAAGCGTAAGCGATCACTCCGAAACGGGAGACGCGCCCGTAAGTCGGCTTGAGCCCGACGACCCCACAGTGGGCAGCCGGCTGGCGGATCGATCCGCCCGTGTCGGTTCCCAGGGTTGCCGGCACCTGTCCGGCAGTAATCGCGGCGGCACTGCCACCGGAAGATCCACCCGGAACCCGCTGCAGATCCCAGGGATTAAGAACCGGCCCGGCAGCACTGTTCTCGTTGGACGAACCCATGGCAAACTCGTCCATGTTCAGCTTGCCGACGATCACCGCACCCTGTTCACGAAGTTTGGCAATGACGGTGGCATCGTAAGGAGAAACGTAATTATCGAGAATCTTTGACCCACAGGTGGTCCGTACATCCAGGGTATTAAAGATATCCTTGACGGCCAACGGGATTCCGGTCAAAGGCGCGGCATCACCTGCGGCAATCCGTTGGTCAGCGGCCTCCGCAGCAGCCAAAGCCGCTTTTTCACACACGGTGATGAAAGAGTTGACCTTGCCGTTGGTCGCGGCAATCCGCTCCAGACAGGCCCGCGTCAATTCCACCGAGGTCAGCTCCCCGTCCGCCAATTTTTGACGCAGTTTCGAAATCGTCAAATTATTCAATTCCATAATTTCTCCAGAATCGCTTACAACGATTTTGTTATTTCTCATCTACCCTGTCAGGACTGTTGATAAATGCTCAGATACAAGGCTTGCGCAGGTCTTGAACCACAGACGCAGCAGTGCTACGTCGAGGATTCGGGGACAAGCATAACGCCGCAGATGGGTTTTTAGCGACAGTCCCTTCCATCACTCGATGACTTTAGGGACTTGATAACAACTGCCGGCTGTCGATGGGGCATTTTGCAATGCCCGCTCGATACCGATCGACGCCTGTACCTGATCCTCACGGAAGGCATTCTCCATCGGCACTGCGTGCGCCGTCGGCTCGACATCTTCAGTGTCGAGTTCATTCAATTTATCAACGTAACCGAGGATTGCATCCAGCTGCCCGGTCAGCTCATCAAGCTCAGTCGGTTCCAATGCCAACCGGGCTAACCGCGCCACATGCTCCACTTCCTCACGACTGATTTTCATCACACTTTCTCCGCTGTTGCCAGGTGAATATTCCAGCTCACCGATATATCAAGCCGACCCAAAGAAACCGGGTCGGCACGGATGCTGGAAATTAACATTCGTTGTTGGATAAAACAAGGAAAACACCTGTTTTTACTGAATCATTCCCCGTCGACAAAAGCGACAACCGCGGCGGCAACCTTGCGTAAAGCTTCGCTGCTGCTCGATTCGGGATGAGAAAGAATATACGGCTTGCCGTCATCCCCGGAAGTAACAATCCTTGGGTCGAGAGGCACCTTGGCCAGCATGGCCACGCCGGTTTTCTCTGCCAACTTATCGCCACCACCGCTTTTGAAAATATCCGACACTTCGTTGCAGTGCGGGCAGACAAATCCGCTCATGTTTTCGATCAGGCCAACCACCGGCAGCTTCAGCTCACGGCAGAAGCTGAGTGATTTTTCCACATCGACCAGCGCAACTTCCTGTGGCGTGGTCACCACCACGGCGGCCGCCCCTTTACCGAGCAGCTGTACTGCGCTCAAAGGCTCATCACCGGTTCCCGGAGGGCAATCGATCAACAGATAGTCAAGCTCACCCCAGACCACATCAGCCAGCAATTGCTGAATGGCACCGTGCTTCATCGGCCCGCGCATGATCGTTGCCTGGCCGGGCGAGGCCAACAAAAAACCGATCGACATCAGCTTGAGACCGGAAACCTCCAGAGGGAAAATCCCCTCTTCGCTGGCCTGCGGTCGCTCTCCGGCCAGTCCACACATGGTCGGCACGCTCGGTCCATGCAGATCGATATCGAGCAAACCCACTTTGAAACCTTTTTCAACCAGTGCAAAAGCAAGATTGACCGCGGTCGTGCTTTTACCAACGCCGCCCTTGCCGGACATGACGATAATCTTGTTTTGGATCCCGCCCATCCGGATCGCCAGGTTGCGGCGTATCTGCGCCTGCTCATCGTTGGCGTCACCGGGTTGCTTCACCGAGCAGGAACTATCGTTACAGCTGTCACACGTACTCATAATGCTACTCCTCTTCTATGGATGGTTTATAATTCAAGCCGCTCCGGGCTCAGGGTTTCAATCAATTCAGCAATCTCCTCTGGATCGTAATCCTCCGCTTCCAGAGCTCTACGAAAAGCTTCAAGTAACTGCCGGGCCGCGTGTTTTTCTCCTTGCTGTTGATAGATCAGCAACAATTGTTGGACCAGAGAGTCCTGGGTCGGTTCCAGCTGTAAAGCGATTTGCAATAAACCGATCGCCTCAGCGATCTCTCTGCGCTGTTGCAAAATACGGGCAAGCACAGAGAGGTGCTCCAGCCGCAATTGTGTGAGTTGTTCACGGTAATACGGCAGGTCAGCAACCAGTTCATAGCCGGCTAAAAAGTCTCCTTTCCAGATTTTACCGGCCTGGCGCAAAGCCAACTCGGCCTGCCAAAGATTTTGCCGTTGCAAGTGACGGCGGGACGTTTCCATTGCCGTGGTAAACTGACGGGTATCAATCAGTACATTTTTCAGCAACAGCATGCCTTTTTCGAGAACCAGGTAATCCTGACGGATCTGCTTGCCAAAACAGTTTTCAAGATTTTTACGCAATCGGGAAAGAGCCGCATCAAAACTGTTTCGAGCTTTATTCGGGGGGCTGTCGGGCCAGAGGGTGCCCATCAAAACTTCCGTACATAAAGCGTTATTGGGAGCTGCCGCCAATAGCGCCAGAATCAGCCGGGAGGGCTGGCCGACGTCACTGAAGTTGAGTTCTCTGCCGCCGAGAACCAGCTGGAAGCCACCAAGGGTCTGCAAGTTCGCGAGCGGGATCAGACGACCGGACTCGTCCAGCCCGCAAGCCAGCCGCTTCCGGGCCAGTTGCCTGAGTTGCTCTCGCCACTCGGCACGTTGCATGGCCGCCGGCAGCAGTTCCCTGAGCAGCTCCGGGGTCAGAGCAAAAAAGAAATCCAGATGTTTACGCCGCAAGCTGCCGAATAACTGACCGAGTCGCTCCAGGGCCTGCTCTGGTTCATCCCGACGTAAATGCAACAAAGCCGACCAGGCACAGAAGCCACCGTAAAAACAATCCTCCCCCAGTGCTTGTGACTTTGCCGACCCTTCCTCCAAAAGCTCGGCCGCCCGGTCATACTGCTGTAAAATC
>WTCI01000203.1 GCA_013138655.1 Desulfuromonadaceae bacterium
CCCAGATCAGCTGCCGCGAGCGACGTAACAACCTGTTTGCCTGCTGCAGGTTCTGACCACTCAAGGGAAGCAGCAGGCGATCCACCCGTTGATCCTGGAGGATCCGCTGATCTCGCCCCTCACGCAGCTGTACACGGATTTCCCGTTTGCCGCTGGCCGGAGCAGCTTCGGGGAACAGGGCACTGCGGGCACGCTGCACATGCTGCTGTCGGCACTGATCTTTCAACGGTTTGCGCAACCGACTCAATTCGGCATAGAACTCACGACGAATCTGCTTGAGTTGCTTAGGCGGGATAACAATTTCCGGCAGCTCACCGCAGGTCAACTGTTTCAGTTCAAAGGGCGCTCCGGCGGTCGCTGAAAACACCTGCTGCAGGGTTTTCTGATCGAGAGCACGACTTTCCGCCGGATAGCTGTCGATGGCAAACTGAAACTGCTGGGTTTGTCCGGCGACACAGGCACTGAGCTGCAATTGCTTCTCACTCGCTTCGACCTGCAGACTGACCGCTTCGGCAGCAGGCTTAAGTTGAGCCAGTTTGCGGCGGCAGGCCGCTTCGCTCAGGGTAAAGGCCTCATGCGAGGAAACCATGAAGACCGCGTCGCCAACCTTGAACTGGTTCTGAAAAGGCGACGGAACGCTGACAAAGCTGTTTGCCGGAACCTGTTTGACCGTTTTCTTGCCAAGGTTTAACTGACGGATGGTGAAAGCAGTCCCTGCTTTGTCACTGGCCGGTTGAATGCGCAACCGATCGCCGACGTGCAGCCTGTCCTTGGTTTTAAAGCTGATTTCGCCACCCCGGACACGCGCCACCTCCCCCAGGAAGCGACCGGTCGCGCCTTTGAGTGAAGGGATGGCGATATCGTCTGGTTGCCCGCCGGGCAGAAATCCCTTGGTCGGTTGACGACCATAACTGACCTTGAGCAGCAACTTGGCCTCTTTGATCACTTCTTTGCGCTGTTCGAGTGGTGCATCCATCACCCGGCGATAAGCGCTGACCACCTTGTGCACGTACTCGGCGCTTTTCATCCGCCCCTCAATTTTAAAGCTACAGACTCCAGCCTGTTCCAGCTCCGCGAGCAGATCGATCGCCGAGAGGTCATTGGGTGAAAAATAATAGCCCTGCTGCTGGCGATAATTATGCCGACGGCGGCAGGGCTGGGTACAGCGTCCGCGGTTGCCACTTTTGCCGCCGAGAAAAGAGGAGAAGTAACATTGGCCGGAAAAGGAGAAGCAGAGTGCACCGTGGATGAAGTGTTCCAACTCCAGCCGGGTCTGCTTACGGATTTCGCCAATTTCAGCCAGGCTCAGTTCCCGGGCGAGCACACCGCGGGTAAAGCCCATCCGCTCAAGCATTTTCACACCGGCACTGTTATGCACCGTCAGCTGGGTGGAGGAATGAAGTTCCAGCCCGGGGAAATGGTCGCGGGCCAGCTTCCAGACCGCCAGATCCTGCAGGATCACAGCATCAACACCAATCTGCTCCAGGTTGCCGAGGGTATCGATCAGCTGCGGCAGCTCCGCTTCTTTGACCAGGGTGTTTATGGTGATATAGATCCGCTTGCCGTTCCGGCGGACATGGCGGGTCAGCTGGTCTATTTCGGCAAAGCTGAAATTCTTTGCCTTGGCCCGGGCGGAAAAGGCCTTCAGCCCGGTGTAGACAGCATCGGCACCGGCTTCCATAGCGGCAAAGAAAGCCTCCAGGCTTCCCGCCGGAGCGAGTAACTCGGGACGTTTTTTGGATTGTTTTTCAGACATTCGGTACTTTCAGTTGCGATCCGACACACCCCTTCCCGCCGGGAGGGGATAACGAACGGGAGACGGCGCTATTCCTGCTTTTTGTCCAGCATTTTTTCAAACTCTTGCAGATTGGTCCCGGAAATATAACTGCCGTTGATCCAGTAGCGGGGGGTGCTGTTAATGCCGATCTCTTGAGCAATCTGTCGGTGAATATCCAGCAGGCCATTGTCCTTGAATTCCGGCAGGGGCTGGTTATCATAGAGGCCGCTGTAAACATCCTCGTAGGCCGCCTCCTGATCTTCTGCCGAAAGAATATAGCGTGATTTGGCTTCCGCCTGCGGATGAATTCGGTCGAGGGGGTAGAGAAAAATATAGCGCGTCACATCTTCGCGCGCGAGGAAAAAGGCCGAACCGTCCCGGCAGAAGGAACAATCGGGATCGGAGACTTCAACCACCTGGTTCGGCCCAGTGCCGATCTTGAGCGCTTTATCCAGGGGAAACATGTCCAGCTTGGCGGTCATGGCCCGGGCCTTACTTTCCCGGGTGAGGTTTGTGCCGCTGCTATGCCAAAGCTCCCCGGTAAAAAGATGACCGCTGGCCGGGGCAAAATAGAGGTACTCCTCGTTCCGGGTCACGACCTCAAAAACTCCCGAAACCGGAGTCGCACTGATCTGCTTAACGGGCATATTGGGGAAATGCAACCCCAACGACGAGGCGACCGCCGGGAATTCATTTTGCGGTGGATTCGCCAGCCCGCAAACCGGAAACAGGACCAGCAACAGCAGGCAGTAGATAATTCGCAACATGCGGAAAACTCCTTGGACAGATGACAATCAAGCATACACCAGCACAAGACTCGGTAAAAGTGCAGAATCGCGGGCATTCACTTGCTGACCCGGCAGATTTGTGATATTTAATGGCCTTGCCTTCGGTTTGAGTATACAAAAAGATTTTCGCTGCCGAGAATCGAACACTTCGCTAATTTTTTCCGGGGATCAGTAATGGGAGCTGCTATGGATGTGACACAGAAAGCGGGATTCAGCTATCTGAAAAAAGTCTTCTACTTTATCCATTTGATGGGTTTGATCGCGGCTGTCCTCTTTCCCTTTGCCGTTTATCCATTGATCGGTAAACTGGCCTTCAAGCCCAGCTTCGTTATCATGGTCGCTGTTTTCGGCTACGGTGTCGCCATGGCCGCTTTCTTATTTGCCCGCATGACCCTCAAAAAACAGCTGCAAACGCAGCTGGAAGTACTCGAGTCGCTGATCGGCAAAACAGAATCGGGAGATACGACACTGGAGGCGATGGCCGCTGCTTTGGAAGGCGGTGTTGTTCAGGTTCAGCAACTGTTTGCAGAGGTCATGACCATCGCAGACCGGCTGATCCCTTATTACCGCTCCCTGAACCAGGCATCGCGGGATCTCTCGGATCGCGCCAATGAAGGACTGGCGGCCGCCCAGGTCATCAGTAAAGACGTTGAGATCATGGGGGAGAGGCAGCAGGAGGTCACCTCCCTGATGAACAGTCTGTCGAACCAGTCACAGGATGAATCCGCCCTGTCACGGGAATTGTCCCAGTCGCTCGAAGAAATGACCCACGCGATGGACCACTCAACAGTCAAGTTCATCGAAACCACCACCTCGGTCGAAGAGATGACCACCAGTGTCCGTGAGGTCGCCAATCAGGCCGAGGATATTGCCCAGTCAGTGGAAGATACCGCCCAGCAGATGGACAACATCGCGGACTCCTTCGAGAAGATTCGCGATGTCTCGACCGCCGGGAGTGAAGCGGTGAAAAAAGTCAAACAGGACGCCGAGGAGGGGTTGCAGATGATGACCCGGACCCTCAGTGAAATCGACCTGATGTCGCGTGAAAGTCAACAGGCAATGTCGGTCATGGAGCGCCTGTCGCATCAAGCACAGCAGGTCGGTAAAATCATCGGCGTTATCAAGGAACTGGTTGGGGATACCGAACTGCTTGCTTTTAATGCCGCAATTATTGCCGCCAAAGCGGGGGATGAAGGAAAAGGCTTTGCCGTGGTCGCTGACGAGATCAAAGACCTGGCCGACCGGACCACTGACAGCGCCCAGGATATCCAGCGAATTATTCAGGCCATCAGCAAGGATACCGATGAAGCCTTAACGGCCGTCGAAGCGACGGTTCAGCGAGTTAATCAGGGGAAAGAAAACTCCATGCGCACGGGTGATGCGCTCAACCAGATTGTTCACTCGATTGATCTGGCCTCTGCCACATCAGACGAAATCAGTAAACTGACCGGGATGCAGGGGGCATGGTCCCGCCAGATACTCAACGACGCCGGACAGAGCCTGCGCTCCGTGCATGCCGTCGCCCGGACGATGAAAGAGCAGCGAACCGGGATCATCCGTATTCAGGATGGCGTTAGCGAGATGAAATCAGCGGCCGATCAGGTTGCCCTCGGCATGGATGAGCAGCTGCAAGCGACCAAGGACCTTGACCGGGGCTTGACCGGGCGGGAAGAACAGATTCAGGCAGTCATGGAAGCCAACCATTTCCAGCAGCAGGCATCTGAAAGACTGACAGCACACTTTCAAAAGGTGGAAGCACGTTTGCAGCAAAATGTCGCCAAAACCTCAACGATTTTTGCGGGAGTTGATGAGCTGGAGAAACTCACCGATCGCCTGCGCCAGCTGGGCCGGAAGTATGCGACACAAACCAAACAGGAAACGGCCTAAACAGAATACAAGTTCAGCAAAACCATAAAGAAAAGGGAGAAGCCCGCGCTTCTCCCTTTTTCTTTATCGTGCCGTTTAAAAATTGTACCTGACTGGCCTGATATGCGAGAATAACGGCCGCTTCAGCAACGAGTTCTTTTGAGCTTATTTATATTCTACCTTGGGAGGAAAATGAGTTATGCGAAAGATTTCTTTATTACTTGCCGCCTGTGCAACACTGCTGCTGTCCGGCATCAGCTTTGCCGCCGATCCTTTAGCCGCCTGGCAACCGAAATTTGATCCGAGTGGTGCTGAATACACCTACCTGCTCTCTACCGTGGGACACCCGGCGATTGAGGGAGCAACGGTCGGCTACCGGATTCGTGACCGAGTCTGGCAGGAAAGCAACGGTCGGCTTTACATCGACTACCGCCCGATTTCGCAACTCGGTGGGGAAAAAGACGTTCTGCGAAAATTACAGATGGGTGCAGTTCAAGGCATGCTCTGTTCCTCAGTGTTGGCACCGAATGTCTCTCCACGGCTGGGCATCGTCAATCTGCCTTTCCTCATCGACAGCTTTGCCAAGCTGGAAAAATTCCGCAACAATCAGGAGCTGTTCAGGGAGTTCGGTCAGGATGCCCTTAATAAAGGGATCCTGGTCGCCGATTTCACCGGCTACGGCAGCTATGGCTGGGCAACCAACAGTCCGGTCAAGAGTCTCGCAGAGGCCAAAAAACAGGTTTTTCGGATTGCCCAGGCCCCGGTGAATGTCGATCTCTACAAAGCCTGGGGAGTACAATTTACCGTCATGCCCTGGCCGGATGTTCCCCATGCCCTGCAAACCGGCGTGATCTCCGGTCTCGACCACACTCCGATCGTCTGCAATATCACCAAAAAATTCACCGTGGCGAAAAGTTTTACCAACATCGATTATGCCCAGGGCCTCTATATCCACCTGGTCAATAAACGCTGGTTCGATGGCCTACCGGAAGACCTGCAACAAATCCTCAGCAAAGCAATTGAGGAGGAGAGTCAAAAGGTCCGGATACTGACCGAAAAACAGCAAATGGAGCAGATCGCTGCCGCCAAGGCAAACGGAATTGTTTTTCATGATCTCGCACCCGCAGAGAAAGCGCAACTGGTCAAGCTGGCCGAACCGGTGGTGCAGAAGTGGGGAGAGAAAATCGGCTCCGCCTACCTCGCCAAGGTTCGTAACGCTTTACAGGATTGAGCAAGCAAAATCAGTGAGCTGGTTCACTTTTCCGCCGGAGCGGCATTTCGCTCCGGCTTTTTTTGTTCTACAAAAACTCTTTTCCGCTTGACCAGGACAACAAAATAAAGCTATCTTTCATCTCTAAGTATTTGATTTTACTCATATTTAACATTTTTTTACGCTTACCAAACGACGTTTTGACTTTTCCCCCGAGATGGAGGTTTTCATGAAAAAAATTATTCTTCTGCTGTTGCTTCTGGCCCTGTGTCTGCCCGGTGCCGTGCTGGCCGCAGAAAAGAAAAAGGACCCCTTGGCGGCCTGGAAACCTGAATTCGATCCCAGCGGTGCCAAATACACTTACATTCTCTCAAACATCTCCCACCCGGTTATCGAGGGGGTCGCTGCCGGCTACCGAATCCGTGACAAGGTCTGGGAAAAAACCAATGGTCAGATCTATGTCGATTTCCGCCCCCTGGCACAACTCGGTGGTGAGAAAGATGTTATCAGCAAGCTGAAACTTGGTGCCGTCCAGGGGATGCTCAGCTCTTCGGTGGCCGCGGCAAACGTTGCTGATCGACTCGGTATCGTCAACCTGCCGTACGTCATTGATACCTTTGACAAGCTGGATACCTTCCGTAACGATCCTGAGCTCTGGCAACCCTTTGCCGAGGGCGCACTCACAAAAGGCATACTGGTTGCTGATGTCACCGGCTATGGCCCCTACGGT
>WTCI01000146.1 GCA_013138655.1 Desulfuromonadaceae bacterium
GGGTTCGTAGCACGCTCCCCAGCAAAACCGGGACTGTCCCCACCGGCTCCTGAGCGAAGGCGAAGGGTGGGGGCTGTCCCAGGCTTTTGCGATGCGAACCACCACAGTTTCATAACCGTAAAGCCGGGACAGCCCCCGATGGTACTGGGGACAGTCCCGGCTTTACTTGGGTTATTGCTCCGGTGATGAAACAAGTAAATCCTGCGGTAGGGGCGATCCTTGTGATCGCCCTTGTTCTGTCGGCGATCAGGATTCGGGCGAATACAAGATTCGCCCCTACATGCGCATAAATAACCACCGGCTCAATATCTTTGCAGAGTTGCCAGGCTGAGTCGATTGGCGGACCACACCGGCTGTGCTATGGTGCCTGCCACCATAAAGACTAAAAGAGGCCTTCACAAAGGAGCTCCCATGCTGCCGGGATACTATTATCAATTAACTGTAGAACGAATCGATCCGCAGGGCGCCTGGCTCGACACCGACGGAGAACAACTGCTGTTGCGCCGCCGAGAGTGTCCCGGCGAACTGACCCCCGGAGCCACCATCGAGGTCTTTATCTATCTTGATCGCAACAACCGGCTGACCGCCACCACCCGCCAACCTTTCGCCGCAGCCGACCAATTCGCCCGGCTGAAGGTCAGCAGTATCGGCCCACATGGGGCCTTTCTCGACTGGGGACTGGAAAAGGACCTGCTTGCCCCTTTCAGCGAGCAGCCACAGAAAATGCTGGAAGGGCGCCGTTACCTGGTCCGCATCTGTCATGATCAGGAAGGGCGACCGATCGCCTCGGCACGCCTTGAGAAATTTCTCGAACAGGAAAATCGGGATTTGCAACCGGGGGAGGAGGTTGAAGTGCTGGTCTGGGCCTTTACCGACCTCGGGGCCAAGGTGATTGTCAACAATCGCTATGAGGCACTCCTCTACCGAGACGAAATCCCCGCCGGATTAAAACGCGGCGATTGCTGCCAGGGATTTGTCCAACGTATCAGAGCGGATCAGCGGATCGATGTCACCTTGCGGCGACCAGGTGCTGCCGGTATCAGCGATGCCCGCGAGATCATTCTTGAAGCCCTGCAGGCAGAAGGCTTTTTGCCGTTACACGACCAGAGCCCGCCGGAATTGATCCGCAGCCGGTTGGGGTTAAGCAAAAAACAGTTCAAAAAAGCGCTGGGGGGACTGTATAAGGACGGCTTGGTCGAATTGGGACACAAAGGGGTTCGCCTCCTAGGCTGAAGCTCACAACATCAACCTGTTTCAGTGAGGGCATCCTTGATCCGGAGCGATCCCCCACACAAACGGAAAACAGCCATATCTCTCAAGATCAGAAACGAATAAAACTCATCTTTCCCTAGCAATTTGTGCGCTTCATTCTTGACAGCATCGATAGTGATTTCTATAGTGCCAAACAAGTATTTTTTTGGAGGAAATTATTATGAAACTATCGACAAAAAGTCGCTACGGCGTTCGCGCCATGTTTGACATGGCTTACCATGCCGGAAACCAGCCGGCACAGATTAAGGATATTTCCCGGCGACAAAACATTTCCCCCCGCTATCTTGAGCAAATCTTTCAGGATTTGAAAAAAGCCGGACTCTTGAAAAGTCGGCGTGGGCCTCAGGGTGGCTACACTTTGGCCAAACCGGCGGAAGAAATTACCGTCAAGGATATTGTTCTTGCGGCCGAAGGCGAATTGCAACTGGTCAACTGTGTCAAAGGCCGCCGTAAACTTGGCGAAAATGTCCCCTGTTGCAACTTCGACAACCAATGCCTGACTCAGCATCTCTGGGCCACGGGGAGCAAGATTCTCGGTGATTATTTCGGCTCCGTCAGCCTCAAAGATCTCTGTGATCAAGGCAAAGAGACGGGACTGGAAAAAGAGTGTGATCACCGTTTCATGTATTTTATCTGATCCTAAAAGGCTGCATACAGCTGAGCGAATAAGCGGATCGGGGAACTGCGATGCTTCTGCAAGTCGCGGCGAGGAGGATTTATGCCGAAATTGATCAGCAATAATCTGCTTGGGCAGATTGGCAACACTCCGCTGGTTAAATTATCAACCCTGTGCAAACCCGGAGGCGCATCCCTCTGGGGTAAACTTGAAGGGACAAACCCCGGCGGCAGCATCAAGGACCGCATCGCCCTGGCGATGATCGAAGATGCCGAGCAACAGGGGCAGCTCAGCCCCGGGATGACGATTGTCGAACCGACCAGCGGAAACACCGGGATCGGCCTGGCAATGATCTCAGCAATCAAGGGCTACCGATTGATTCTGACCATGCCGGAAACCATGAGCATTGAGCGGCGGCGCCTGTTCGGTGCTTATGGCGCAGAACTGGTTCTGACCCCGGGAAACCTGGGGATGCGTGGTGCCATCAAAAAAGCCTCGGAACTGGCACAGAAAAAATCAGCGTTTACACCACAGCAGTTCAGCAATCCGGCCAATCCGCAAATCCATGAAAAAACCACCGGCCCGGAAATTTTTGCCGCCCTTGACGGCAAAGTTGACCTCTTTGTCGCCGGGGTCGGCACCGGCGGCACCATCACCGGGGTCGGCCATTATTTACGCCGGCAGAATCCAAAGATCGGCATCGTCGCCGTTGAACCAAAAGGATCTCCGACTCTTTCCGGCGGAGATGCCGGGCCACACATGATTCAAGGGATTGGTGCCGGATTTATTCCCGAGAACCTGGATGAAAAAATTTACGACCAAGTTGTTCAGGTCAGCGACGAAGAGGCCATCGCTATGGCCAGAACTCTGGTCCGGAGCGAAGGCATTTTTTGCGGTATCTCTTCCGGTGCCAACGTCTTTGTCGCAGCGGAACTCGCCGGCCGGATGAACCCCACACAAAACGTGGTCACCATCATTTGTGACTCCGGGGAGCGCTACCTGTCGACCGGGATTTACGATTGACCTGATGACCCTGACTGACAAATTCGACGGCCTGAAACAGCGGCTGAGCAGGTTCACCTCGGTCGCGGTCGCGTTTTCCGGTGGCGTCGACTCCACCCTGCTGCTCAAGGTTGCCTGTGACATCCTGGGAGTAGAACAGGTTCTGGCGCTGACGGCAAAATCAGCGGTACACTCGAACTTTGAATCTTCCCAAAGTGAGGACCTGGCACGGGAGATCGGCGTAAAACAACTGCTGATTGACTGCCATGAGCTGCGACTCCCGGCGTTTCAAGAAAACGGCCCGCAGCGCTGTTATCACTGCAAACGGCTCCTCTTCAAAGGTTTTTTGGAACGTGCTGAGCAAGAGGGTTTTGCAACGGTTCTCGACGGCTCGAATCTGGATGACTTGGCGGACTATCGCCCGGGACAAAAGGCCCTTAAAGATTTGCAGATTTGTTCACCGCTGCTGGAAGCAGCACTGAGCAAAGCGGAGATTCGGCAACTCAGCAAACAACTCGGGTTGCCGACGTGGGACAAACAGGCCTTCGCCTGCCTGGCTTCCCGTTTTCCATACGGAACCAGGATTACCGCCAAGCGGTTACAGCAGGTTGAACGTTGTGAAAACTGGCTGCGGGAGCGGGGGTTCAGCAATTACCGGGTTCGCTATCACGGACAACTTGCCCGGATCGAGCTTGTCCCGGAGGAATTCCCCAGGGTTCTGGGGCAAGATTTGCGCCGGCAGCTCATCGCTGAATGCCAGGCAGCCGGGTTTACCTACGTGACCCTCGACCTACAGGGTTACCGAAGCGGCAGCATGAACGAACTTCTGGACCTTACGGAGTAAACCACAAACCGCACTTGTGGCGGTTACCAGGGAGGAGAGATGCCGAAAAGTAGTGCTTTATTTGCTGTTTGCTTTGTTGCCGGCCTGCTCGCTGCCCTGGTCAGCAGCCTGGCCCTCTGGGCTTGCGGCGAATGGGGCATCAACACCCTGATCGGGGTGAGGATTGCGCCACCACTGAAGGAATCCTGGCTCTATCCACGTTTAATCTTTGGTGGACTTTGGGGGCTCGGTTATTTCTTCACCGTCGGAATCCCCCGCCACCGGCGACATTGGGCCCGCAAGGGTCTCTGGTTCAGCTTGATCCCGTCAGCAGTCGCACTTTTTTACCTTTATCCATACGTTGAACACAAAGGCCTGGGCGGCTTCGACCTGGGTATGTTGACACCGCTTCTGGTGATTGTCATCAACCTGATCTGGGGAATGTTTACTGGATTTTTTACCCGCCTGTTTTGGGGACGTTGATCATTTTGCTGCGCCACCTGCTTCTATTCTCCCTCTTGCTGCTGTTCCCGGCACCGGCCGAGGCCGCTGAACAGTGTGGAAAAGTCAGCTGGATTTACGATGGCGATACCTTGAGGGTTGAAAATATCGGCAAGGTACGGCTACTCGGCATCGACACCCCGGAGACAGAGGACTCTTCGCGTGACCGCTACTATCTGAAAGCCTTCGGAATCCCGCCGAAACAGCTGCGACAGATCGCCCGGCAAGCCAAACAGTTCAACATCAGGCAGGTGAAAGGCAAGAGAGTCTGCCTTGAGTTCGACCGGCAGGCCGAAGATAAGTACGGCCGCATACTTGCGTATCTTCAGCTTCCCGATGGCCGATCACTCAATCGACTCTTGCTCGAAAAAGGGCTGGCCAGCGTTTTCCGACGCTACCCTTTCCGCAACAAAGAGGATTTTCTCACCGCAGAAAAAAACGCTCGCGGAGCACAACTGGGGCTCTGGCAGCCATAAAGCCCTTGTCACAACCTGTCAGTTTCTGGTAATCCAGCAGTACCAATCTCAGGAGTGCCCCATGGACAGCTTCATTCATTTTCAACAGATCTTCGATCAGACCTTTGCCGGAATCAGTCTCTTCCGTATGATCAGCGTGTTGGGGATCCTTTTTCTGGCGCTGTTACTGAAAAAGATCCTTGCCCACCTGTTCACCAAAACAATCTTCAAGGCTGCCCAAAAAACCTCCAGCAAGATGGATGACATCCTGCTGAAAAACCTTAACAAACCGGCGGAATTCCTGGTTTTGGTCCTCGGCTGTTATCTCTCGGTCGAAATCCTGCAATTACCGACAGAGCCGACAGATGTCGACAAACTCGCCCGGAACGCCTTACAGGTACTTTTGACATTCAACATGGCCTGGTTCTGTTACAACTCGGTGTCTCTGTTGGAACATTGGCTGGGGCACTGGGCCAAACGCACCGAATCGACCCTCGACGATCACCTGGTTCCTTTCATTCGCAAAACCCTGCGGGTGTTTATCGTCTTTCTGGCCATCCTGATGCTGGTGCAAAACCTCGGTTATTCGATCTCCGGGCTGCTCGCCTCACTGGGAATCGGCGGGCTGGCGGTCGCCCTGGCGGCCAAAGACAGTCTGTCGAATATTTTCGGCTCGATTATGATTCTGCTCGATCGCCCCTTTACCATCGGCGACTGGATCAAGGCGGATGACCTGGAGGGCACGGTCGAGGAGATCGGCTTCCGCTCAACCCGGATCCGCACCTTTGCCAAAACCCTGATCACTGTTCCCAACAGCACCCTGATGAACATGTCGATCGACAATTTCAGCCGCATGCCGAAACGGCGCATCAAACTGACCATCGGTATCACCTACGACACCAATCCGCAGCAGATGCGTCAGGCGGTCGCTGCGATCAAACAGATGCTGCGCGAACACCCGGCAATCGACCAGGATTTTTTTCTGGTCAACTTTACCAACTTCGGAGCCTCCTCTCTCGACATCATGGTCTACTGCTTTACCACCAGTACCATCTGGGGAGAATACCTTGACGCCCGGGAAGATGTTTGCCTGAAAATCATGGAAACTCTGGGAGAACTCGGGCTGGATATCGCCTTTCCCAGCCAGACGGTTTATCTGCCCGATCTTGAAAAAAAACAAATGGACCCTGACCTGGAAACGGTTCGTTAACTCATTGTTTCACAGGTCTAACAGTTTGAAACACTCAGGGGAGAGAATATGGCAGCTCATGTCCGGTTCGCGGATCTACGCGCCGGAAACCGGGAATGCGGTTATCCACTTCGCTCCGGTAAATCAACAACGAAAGCAAATATTAGCCACGGACCCACACGGACATGGGGCGGACGTAAAACCTGAAAGCAGAAAAGTCCACAATCATCCTCACGCCCCTTCACTACGTTCACTCAAGCCGCAAAGACGCAAAAAAAGCTTGTCTGTTAATTTGTAACTATTCAGCACAATACAAAAGACTGTCATTCCGGCAGGATTTTAGCCGGAATCCAGAGTTTAGAAGACAGAAAGACTGGATCCCCGATAGCAGCACTCGGGGATGACAGGCGTTTTTTCTCCTGATCTGATAATGCTGAATAGTTACGTTAATTTTAATCTCGGCGATTTTGATTTTGTCCCGCAGTTGTCTGTACGTGTCTGTGGCAAAAAAAGGGTTAGTGCATCATAAGTGGATAACCGGAAAGGAATAAAGGGAGAATGTAGCTTCTTGACATTCGCAAATGCGTGGCCTAGTTTATCGTAGTAATTCATGGTTCTTGGGAGGGGGCATGATGATTATTCAAGGAAAAACGAAAAGTTGCAAGCCGTTCAGCCGGTTAAACCGGAGGAGCGGCTTTTGTTTTTAGAGCAGATCAAGAGGGCTGGCGAGTAAACTCGACAACCCGGACCATTATGTGTAGCCATGAATAATTTCCACAAAATTATAGATGATGCCTTCAGCAAAAATTTACTCGTTGTAAATGAGATTGAAGATCATGACGCGAAAATTGCCTTAAAGCTATTCAATGATCAATCTTCACAAGCTGTGTGCTTCGACATTGGTGAAATTGAAACTTGGGAAGATTTCAGCTATGACGATACACAGATAAACCTTCCATACCCAGTAACATGGTTCGAAGCGAACTACATAAGAGAAGGCAAAAAAGAGCACGTAGGCGCACTATGCTGGGAAAATGTTACGGACTGCAAAAACGAAATTATCTTCCTGAGCTTAATCAAACAGCATCAACAACCGTGGATAATATTTGGCCTTACTTTCAATACGATATCAGAAGGAAAAATTCATAGAGAATGTTTACCTGCTGACCGTAATATCGGCCTTAAGCTTGAGACATTATCTTCAATTATTTTTTGCTTTTTAACAGCCTTAAATTGCAACAACATAAATGCAGTGGAAAACTTACCAAATGAGAAGATCCAGAAAAAAAGAAGAAAAAGTGGCAAAATGCCCCTCTTTTCAACTTGGACTTTGCATCTGGACCTAATCTCTAAGAATTCAAATAGCAGCAATTCCTTAGGGCACGCATCTTCACCAAGGGTTCATTTAAGACGAGGACATCCAAGGCAATATAAACCGGGCAAGTGGACGTGGGTGAACTCTTGCGTTGTTGGAAATAAGAAGGCAGGAATAATTCACAAAGATTACGATATTGCACAAAAAAACACATAACGAAATTAATCAACACGGACGGAAAGTAGCAGCCGAAATTCTCGAATATCTCGGTGGGTCGCAAAGGTCGCGTCGCCGCCGGTTATCGCAACCGTT
>WTCI01000322.1 GCA_013138655.1 Desulfuromonadaceae bacterium
TAAATCCGTTTGCCGCGAATTTCTTCCCGCCCGGTTATGGCAACAAAGCGGCGGGCAAACTCTTCCAGACGACCGAGGGAGCCGACCGGCTTGACCTGTCGATCAATACGGGCCTGAACGGCGGCAATTTTTTCTCTGGAAACCGGCAGAATCCGGTCGAGAGTGGCTTGCAAATCGAATGTCCCCATAACAAAACTGGCTCCTCAAAACAAAGATTTTATTTCAATCTGACCGGCAACCCTGCAACCATCAGCCAAACTTCATCGCTGGCAGCAGCCAGCCTTTGATTGACAATTCCTGCCAGATCACGGAACCTCCTGGCCAAACGGTTCTCCGGGACAATTCCGCCACCCAGTTCATTGGAAACCAGGTAGAGCGGTTCATCCAGTTGCCGGGATAATTCAATCAAGCGATCAATTTCAGTCAGGACCGGCTCCGGTTTTTCCGCAAAATGGAAGGACAGGTTCGCTAGCCAGAGCGTTACACAGTCGAGCAGCAAAGCCCCCTTTCCCGTTACGGCAGCGGGCAACCTGTCCACCAGCCAGAGGGGTTCTTCAAGCAGATGCCAACGCTCTCCCCGAGACTCACGGTGCATCTCAACCCGCGCGGCCATTTCTTCGTCCTCAACCCGCGCCGGGGCGATGTAGAGCAGATCTCCCGGTTGCTGTTCGGCTAACTGTTGCGCATAACTGCTTTTCCCGGAGCGTGCACCGCCGGTGATAAAGATCATTTTCGCCATGGGACTCTCCCGTCAGTATTCGATTCCCGGCCTTGCCGGGAGCCCCTTTTCAAAGTTGTGCAGAGGCGGATAAAAAAAGCAAACATACCGGTATTCAGCCCGCTAAGGCATCCTCTATACGCTCCCAGATCTCCTCCTTGCCTTCCCGCGTCGTGGCCGAAAACAGGCTGAAGGCGTCTTTCGGCAAACCGGTCGCCGCAGTAATCTGCTTGATATGCTTATCCCGCTGACTGCGGTTGATCTTGTCAATTTTAGTGATCACCGGGATGGTCGGCACTCCAAACCCTTCCAACCAATCGAGCAGCTGAAGATCTTCCTCACGCGGCACCCGGCGGATATCGAAAATAAATACCACCCCCTTGAGCGACTCCCGAACCTCAAGGTAAGTACAGATCATCGGCCCCCAGGCTTTCTTCACCGCTAACGGCACCTTGGCAAAGCCATAACCGGGGAGATCAACTAAAGAAAAACTCCCGTTGACATTGAAAAAGTTGATCAACTGTGTGCGACCCGGAGTCGAAGATGTCCGCACCAGGCTCTTCCGGTTCACCAGCACGTTGATCAGCGAACTTTTGCCGACATTGCTACGCCCGGCAAAGGCAATCTCGGCGAAATCCGGCGGCGGATAGTTCCCCGGTCTGGTGGCGCTTTTAATAAATTCGGTAGAAGAAATTTTCATCACATAACCCTTTGCGGAAATATATCTTTACACGTGAAGAATAAGCGAGAAGGGTGTTATTGACAATGAACGATTTATTTCTCTCAGGCAATTTTACAAATCACTATTCTTCGATATTATCTCTTCAACTTTCTATTCCTATGCAGATTTTGTTTGCACTTCTCGGATAGAAGAGCATAACGGTCATCTATTCGCCGTTCAGGTATCTTATAATGCTTACAGGAGTCTTATAACATGGTCAGTGAAAAACTCGTCGATGCTCTCAACGGTCAGATTCAGTTTGAAATTCATTCGGGTCTGATTTACAAAGCGATGCAGGCATATTTTGAAGCAGAAGATCTCCCCGGCATGGCCAACTGGATGAATATCCAGTATCAGGAAGAGTTGGCACACGCAGAAAAAATGTTCAATTTTGTCTGCGAAGCGGGCGGGCGGGTCAAAATGCTGGCAATGGAAGAGCCCCGCAATGAATATTCCTCACCGCTGGAGGCCTTTGAGACCGCCCTGAGCCATGAACAGATCGTCACCTCACGGATTAATGACCTGATGGATCTCGCCCAGCAGGAAAAAAATCATGCCGCACAGATTTTTCTGCAGTGGTTCGTCACCGAACAGGTTGAAGAAGAGGCCAGTGTCGGCCAGGTCATTGCCCATTTAAAGCGGATCCAGAGTGATGGTCGTGGCCTGATGATGATCGACCAGCAACTGGCAAATCGTTCTTTTACCCCAATTGCGACGGAATGATCTAATTCGTTCCCATCCGGACGATCCGGGTGGAATCCGGCAGGTTTCCGGATGAACACTGGTTATCTGCATTCCACAGAGAGAAGAAGGAGGTATCCAATGCTTAGCGACATCGAGGTAAAAAATGCTCTAGCCCGCTCGGTTCAGACCGAGAAAAACGCCATGAATTTCTACGAGATTGCCGCCAAACAAATGAAGAATGAAGATGCAATCAAAACATTCCAGTTGCTCGCCCGTGAAGAGCGTGAACATGCCAAGCACTTTTTCGACAAGTGCCTCTGCGACGATCTGCTGCCTCCTTTCGAGGAGTTTATCAACGCACCTCCCGAGAAGGACAGCGAGTGGCTCTCAGATCTCGACAAGGCCCTGCTGGCTAAATTTTCCGACCGTAAGGCGATGGAACTGGCCATGGAAAAAGAGCAGCAGCTCGAAGAAGGTCTACGCGACATGGCCGCGAAGATTGAAGATCCGGAAGTTCGTGCCGTCTTTGAGGAAAATGCTCAGTCAACCCATAACCACTACCTGCTGATCGAGTCCGAATTTGCTCGCCTGATGGGCATGGTCCACGAAACCGATATAGATACCTTCGTCCGCGAATAACCCGGAATGGCGTTTTCGTCAGTAAAAAGGCCTCGCAGCAATGCGGGGCCTTTTTTGCGTCATTTCAGCTTATTTTCTGCTCCCGCCAGCTCAACAATAAAGGTCGCCCCTCCGCCGGGGGTTTGTTCAACCCAGGCATGGCCGTTGTAAACACGAGCTATTTTTGCCACGGTTGCCAAACCGATACCGGTCCCCGTTCTTCCGTGACTGGAACGCCCCCGTTTGAACGGTTCGAAAATTTCCTCCTGCTCATCGGCCGGAATGCCAGGTCCATGATCAGCCACAACATAGCGGACACGATCAAGAAACCGTTGACCACTGATTTCAATTCGCGGATCATGCTCCGCGGCATATTTGAGCGCATTGGCAAGCAGATTGCGCAACATATCACTCAGTAATGGTTCAGGAATCCGGATGTCCGGCAACTCGGTGATGCTGACCTTGGCTTGACGCTCAACAATCTTATCGGCCAATTCAACCAGAACATCTTCAGCAACCTGCCCCATATCAACGGGAGATGGAGGATTTTTCAACTGACCAACCCGTGCGAGAGTTAACAGATCTTCCAGCAAGGCCATCATTTTGGTCGCTGTCTTTTTGATCTCCCCCAGAGATTCCCGACCGATCTCGTCCAACTTTCCGGCATAACGTTCTTCCAGAAGTTCGGAAAAACCGATCAGCGGAGTCAGAGGTGAGCGCAAATCATGGGAAACTGTCGATACAAAAGCATCCAGTTCGCGATTGGCCTGCCGCAACTGTCGTTCCGCCTGCTTTCGCTCGGTAATGTCCCGGAAAACGCCCAGCTTATGCGTCGGATCGTCGGCAACCGGGTAAGGTGAATGGATGATCTCGTAAGTGCGGGACGTTTCCCCCAAGGATGCCTCTTGCTGGACAACCTCTCCGGCTAACACCTGCTCAAGCGGACAGTTGGGGCAGATTTCCTGTCTCTGGTGCAAAGCCTGATAACAAGGCTGATCTTTGGCTTCCCCCAGGCGCTCCTGCATGGCTCGGTTGATAAAGGTGATTTTATGGGTGGAGTCACAGATGTAAACCGGGTCGGCCATCCCGTCCAGCACCGAACGCAAGCCGGCCTTTTCCAGCTCCAGTTCCCGGGTCCGCTCTTCCACTGCCGAACGCAGGCTGGTTTCCAGTTCTTTCAGGCGGGTGATATCGACAAAGGCTTCGATACCACCGATCACCTCACCATCATGATTCCTGAGCAGATCGACATTCTTGGTCAACTCAATCCGCCGACCATCCCGGTGGCGCATCGAGCAGTCGGTCCCGATGACCGGTTTTGGAACATCTTCAGCAAAAAGCGCGCAAGTTTCGAGGCAGGGATGCCCTTCCAGGAAAAAACAGTGCCGACCAACAGCTTCAGCCGCAGAATAACCGGTAATCCGTTCTGCTCCGACATTCCAGTAAACGACCTGATAGTCTTTATTGACCAGGAATAAGCCGGTAGGGATGGTCTGGAGCAGAGTCTCCAGCGGATACTCTGCCAGCAAACGGTGCAGTTCGGTCTTCATTCAGCCCCCCATAAAAGGCACCGCATAAGTGATAATCCAGCTGACTATAACACTTGCTCATGGAGCACACCAATGCTTAAATCAATCCATTCCAATGTCAGCCGATCAGGGCTCGACCGAGGACCGCGACCTGAACCTCCGCGGCGCCCGCAGCGAGTAACGTCCTGCTACAGGCGACTGCCGTCGCCCCGGTGGTCAGCACATCATCCACCAGCAAAATCCGCTCCCCGTCAAGCGCCTCTTTGACCTGAAAAGCCTGCTTCAGGTTTCTCTCCCGCTCTCTGGCAG
>WTCI01000339.1 GCA_013138655.1 Desulfuromonadaceae bacterium
CGCCTGCTGTTGTCGGGTCATGAGGTTGTATTCTGTGGGATCTTTTTGCGCCTCAATACCAGCACCACCAGCCCGGCAAGAATCAGACTGATGCCGAAAAACGCCTGGCTGTTGAGTTGTTCGCCCAGCACCAGTATGCCCAGGGTTGCGGCGGTCATCGGTTCGGCCAGTGAGAGGGTGACCGCCGTGCCTACCTGGACCGATTGCAGACCGCGGGCGAACAGCCAGTAAGAGAGTGCCATGGTTGCCAGTCCCAGATGTAATACCACACCGATGGCCCGTGGTTGTAACAGCCAGTCGAGATCGATATTGATCAATACGGGAGACAGCATCAGGGCGCCGACACAGACGACTAATGCCATCACGGCGTTAGGCGCATGTGTTTCCAACAGTCCCTTGATGACCAGGGTGTAGGCTGCATAGGAGGCACCGGCCGCGATGGCCAGGAGGATGCCGAGCGGATCGACGGCGATATCACCGCTGCTGAGACTGAGGAGTGCACAGCCGAAGATCGCCAGGATTGTTGACATCAGCCAGCGGCGTCCCGGGCGTTCACCACGGAAAATCAGGCCGAGCAGTCCGCCGGTAATGGGGGCACTACCGATGCCGACAATGGTGCCGACGGCCACACCAGTTTTCGCCACGGCGGCAAAAAAGCAGAGTTGGTAGCTGGCGGTAAAAGCCGCTGCGAGGATCACCAGGCGCCATTTCCAACCGCGTAAAGAGCTGAGCTCACGGCGGTGGAGGGCCAGCAGCAACAGGGTAATGCCGCCGACCAGCAGGCGCAGTGCGCCGATGACCATGGGATCGAAGCCGGTCGGGGCAAAAGCCTGGGCGGTCCCGGTGGTCCCCCAGAGCAGGGCTGCGCCGAGAATGAACCAATGGCCGCCAAGTGGATTTGTCTTGCTGTCAGACTGTTGCTTGTTCATCAGGATGCCTTTGGTTGCCGTCTGCTGATCGAGCGCTGAAGGATAGCGACCGCCAGCAGGCGACTGATCACATAAGCGGTCGCTGCGGCTACGGCACCGGAAACGGGAAAGTATAGCATTGCCAGCAGCAATAGCGAGAAGATTCCCAGCGCTTCTATGGCGGTCGCAATTGACACCGGCCTGGTGATCCGCTCGTTAATCAATACCGCCCGCTGAAAACAGATCAGCACTGTCAGGGCCGGGAAGATCGCCATGATCTGTAATGGCAGGGTGGCAAAATTACTCAGGCTCTGGCTGAGTCCGGAGAGGTTGTGGAACCAGAGTTTCGCCAGTGGGGTAAAGGCGATCAGAACCAGAGATGTTGAGGTCAATATCCCCAGGACAACGGCAAAATTTCTGACTTTCGGGTAATTGTTCCGGTTTTCTCCGACCAGTGCGATGGCCACCTCCTGGTAAGACAGGCCCAGGGCGCGGAAGACAAAGGTTAACCCGTAAATGACCGGCATCACCGCCAGCGATTCGATGGCATCACGACTTTTACCGAGGAAAAAAGTCACCAGCGGATGAATCGACAGGCCGATAAACGGGGTCAGGGCCAGAGGTAAATAGTAGTCCCAGATTGCTCGGTAACCCATTGGGGAGGAATCTGTGGCCGGTTCTGTTTGTCGTGTCTCGGAAATCGCTTGGCGGGCCAGAAAGCGGGTCAGTAAAGCCTCACTGCCGACCCCGACGGAGAGTGCGATTGCGCCGATCATGGCGCCGTCAAAGCGGCCTTGCCAGTAGAGGAAAAGTCCACAACCGGCCATGCTGGTGACGCGCAAACCCGTGGCCACGGCGACCCGGCGGGTTTTGTGCCGAGCGATCAATATGCCTTGATAGAAGCGCCGGATACCGATGGCGGCTGGCCAGGGAAGCAGGCAGATCAGGGCTCCGTGGGTCAGTGTGGCGATCTCTGCCGGCAGGCCGAGCAGTTGCTGCACAAACGGATTGAAAACTGCCGGCAACAGGAATAGTCCCAGCAGCAGGGTGACCGCCAGGCAAAGGACCAGGGTGAAATTGCGCAATCTGCGGTAGGATTCCCGGTCGCGGCAGAGGGCGGTGCTGGCACTCATCAGCATGATGACCGGCGATTCGGCGACCAGGGCGAAGGCGTAAGCGACCCCGAAGGCCGCCAGGTTCAGTTTTTCTGCCGCCATGCGGGCGATAATCGCGACCAGAAAGGGCCCTTCGGCTGCCATCATCAGCCAGGTGACCGCTAAGGGCAGCCAGAAGCGGAAGATTTTGCGGTAAGTCAGTTGTGCAGAGTGATCTGTCGTGTTGTGCATCAGGATTTATGGCAGTTCTAACCGCCGACGGTGGTTGTCAGGCCGTATTGACTGAAACGGGAAATGGTTGCTTCGAGGTCGGTTGGGTCCGGTTCCGCCATGCCGGAGGCATGATAGTCTTGCCCCAGCTTGAGATGTTTGCCCTTCGCGATGTCGTGATATGGCAACAGGTTAATCGGCTTTTTCACTCCCGGCAGGTTGCTGATAAAGGCTGCCGTTGCCTCGATATGCTCTGCATCGGCATTGACCCCTTTGATCAACGGGATGCGGATCTGGATCGCCGCACCGGTTTCCGCCAGCACCTGCAGATTGTGCAGGATCAGCTCGTTGCCGACCCCGGTCCATTCCTTGTGCCTGGCGCTGTCCATCAGCTTCAGATCGTAGAGGAACAGGTCGGTGTATTTGGCCACTTCGAGCAGGGATTCAGTTTTCGCCAGACCGGCGGTGTCGATGCAGCGATGGATCTGCCGCTCGCCGCAGGCCGCGAGTATTTCGCAGAGGAACTCAGGATAAAGCAGCGGCTCACCGCCGGAGAAGGTGACCCCGCCCGCCGATTGGTCGAAGAAAGGACGTTCCTTTTCGATGATTTGCAGCAACTCGGCTGTCGAGTGATATTTCCCCGAGATCTCGGTCGCCTGCGCCGGGCAGACTTCAGCACATTTGCCACTGAGATCGCAACGCTCAGGATCGGTGATGATCCCATCCGGGGTCAATGTGCAGGCATGATTCGGACAGGCTTTAACGCATTCGCCGCAGCCGATACATTTACTGGCGGTATACATCTTTTGCGGTTTGGCCGAGATGCTCTCCGGATTGTGGCACCAGCGGCAATTCAGCGGACAGCCTTTCAGGAAGATGGTCACGCGGATGCCGGGACCGTCATTGATGGCGTAGCGTTTGATGTCGAAGATCAGGGCTTGTTGCATTGTTGTTTATAGTTCCGTAGGGGCGCCGCTTGCTGCGCCCGTGCCGTTGCGCCGCTTGCTGTCTGTGGGAGCGGAGAAGGGCGCGGCAAGCAGCGCCCCTACGTGGCTAAAAAGCTTCATTCTCCGTCCGCTCAATCACTTCCTGCTGCAGGTCCTCATTCATATCGTTGAAATAATCGCTGTACCCGGCCATCCGCACCAGCAGGTCCTTGTACTCCTCCGGGCACTCCTGGGCCGCTTTTAAGGTCGCGGTATCGACGATATTGAACTGGACATGATGACCGCCGAGGGTGAAGTAGCTGCGGATCAGTTGCCCCAACTTGGTGATATCCTTGTCCTGTTTGAGCAGGCTTGGCAGAAAACGCAGGTTGAGCAGGGTGCCGCCCGACATGCTGTGGTCCAGCTTGGTCAGCGAGCGGACGACCGCCGAGGGGCCGTGGGTGTCGGCACCGTGCGAGGGCGAGGTGCCGTCGGAGATCGACTTGCCGGCAAAGCGGCCGTTGGGGGTGGCGCCCATCACCTTGCCGAAGTAGATGTGGCAGGTGGTCGAAAGCATGTTCAGGTGAAAGGTCTCGCCCTTGACATTCGGCTTGCCGTCGATGGCGGCGAGCAGGTCGGCGTAAACCTGCAGGGCGATGTCGTCGGCAGCGTCGTCGTCGTTGCCGAAGAAGGGGGTTTTGTTGATGATCGTCTGCCGCAGGAACTCTTCCCCCGCGAAGTTCTTCGCCACCGCATCGAGAATCCGTTCCATGCTGAAGGTCTGGTTTTTGAAGACGTGCTTTTTCAGGGTCGAGAGACTGTCGGTCACCGTGCCGAGGCCGGTGCACTGGATGTAGTTGGTGTTGTAGCGCGGCCCGCTGTCGTAGTAATCCTTCCCCTTACTGATGCAGTCCTCGATGACCACTGAGAGGAAGGGGGCCGGGGCGTACTTGGCGAACATCCGGTCGATGTAGTTGCTGACCCGAACCTTGGTGTCGACGATGAAATTCAGCTGTTTGAGAAATGCTGCGTACAGCTCTGCATAATTTTTGAACCCGAGCGGATCGCCGCTTGCAATCCCGGCCTGCTTGCCGGTCACGGGATCAATGCCGTTGTTCAGGGTGATTTCCAAGATCTTCGGCACGTTCAGATAGCCGGTCAGAATATAGGCTTCCTTGCCGAAAGCTCCAACCTCGATGCAGCCGCTGCAGCCGCCTTCCCGCGCATCCTTCAGTGATTTCCCCTGGCGCAGCAGTTCAACCACGTAGATATCCGGATTGAAGACCGACGGATAGCCGTGCCCCTGACGGATCACCTTGCAGGCGGCATTCAGGAAACGGTCGGGGGTTTTGCTGCTGATATGCACCGCGTTACCCGGTTGCAGGATGTGCAGCTCCTCGATGATCTCCAGCATGATGTAGGAGACCTCGCTGACGCCGTCCTTGCCGTCGCCGGTGATGCCGCCGATGTTGAGGTTGGTGAAATCGTTGTAGGTGCCACTCTCGCGGGCGGTAATGCCGACTTTCGGTGGCGCCGGGTGGTTGTTAACCTTGATCCAGAAGCAGCAGAGCAGTTCCTTGGCCTGTTTACGGGTCAGGGTGCCGGCGGCGATCTCAGCTACGTAAAACGGCGCGAGATGCTGGTCGAAATGCCCCGGGTTCATGGCGTCCCAGCCGTTCAGCTCAGTGATCGTTCCCAGGTGGACGAACCAGTACATCTGGATCGCTTCGTGAAGGGTGCGCGGTTTGTTGGCCGGAACCCAGCGGCAGACCTCGGCGATTTTTTTCAGTTCTGTGGCCCGTTGTGGATCGCTCTCTTTCGCCGCCAGCTCTTCCGCCAAGTCGGCATGGCGTTCGGCGAAGAGGATCACCGCATCGCAGGAGATGTCCATCGCCTTGAGCTCTTCGAACCTGTCGGTTGCTTCCGGGTCGTTCAGGTAGTCGAGGGCAGAAATTTCATCGGCAATCTGCTGTTTGAAATCGAGCATCCCCTTGCGGTAGATCTGCCCGTCGAGAGCCGTGTGGCCGGGGGCACGCTGCTCCATGAATTCGGTAAACAGCCCGGCCTCGTAAGCGGCCTGCCATTCGGCGGGAACGTGACTGAAAATCCGCTCGCGGATCGTCTTGCCCTGCCAGTAAGGGATGACCTTCTTGGCGTAGGTGTCGATATCCTCCTGACTGATGGTGTAACGTTGTTGCTCACGGGTGTTGAGGACGTGAAAATCCTCGACGCTGTGACAGGTCAGCTCAGGGAAGGTCGGTATCTCCTTGGGGCGCGGGCCGCGTTCGCCGATAATTAATTCGTCATCGCCAAGGTAGAGGGTTTTCTTTCGGCAGTGGTCGAGAAAGTTCAGCGCCCGTAGCACCGGGATCGAGTATTTGCCGTAATTTTCCTGATAGAAGGCGGTCTCGTGCAGAGCCCGTTCAATCGAGAGGCTCGGCTCGGCTTCTACACTCAGCTTACGCAGGCGCTGAATCCGCTCGTTCATGCCGGGCCCGATGGCGTTCTTGCTCTCGGGATAAAAATTCCCTTCGGCAGCGGCTTTACGTTCCGGAGCGGTTTTCGGCCTGTCGATGGTTTCCATATCGCGTCCCATTTTTCATCCTTAACGCTACGCAGATTGCAGCATATGGGTGGGTTGGTTGCTGTGCAAAAGTAGTAAATGCCAGTTTACTTTACCTGGAGAGCTCATGACAAGAGCTGTTGCCGGCGCGGGCCTGTTCCTGCAGTTGAGGTATATGGATATCCACTGTGTCGGGGCTTGAAGTCCCTTGTAGCTATGCCGAAAAGCAGGTACTTATGGGAGAGCTTCCCGGATCACCGGAAGACCGCAAAGGTCGGCTCACGAAATCTTCAAACAACTTCTGAAAAAAGGGTTGCTTGTTTCAGAAGCTGAACGTGGGCCACTGTGTCCGGCCCTCCCGGAAAAAGCGGTTGGTTATTATTTCCCCAGGCTTTATCCGGAAGATGTTGAAATGGAGGAGTCACGGTAGGAAAGCCGGTTATCCGGCACCCCTCACAAAAGGCATTAAAGGATTATTCAGCTATGAGTTCATCTATGATTACATTTGGTCCAGTTCCCTCTCGACGCCTTGGCCGTAGCTTGGGAATTAACAATATCCCTCCAAAGGTATGCTCTTACTCGTGTGTATATTGCCAGGTTGGCAGGACGGATAAGATGCAGATTACCAGGCAACCATTTTATGAGCCAAAAAACATTTTGACGGATGTTAAAAGGAAGATAAGCAGGGCCAAGGAGTTGGGAGAATCCATTGATTTTCTAACCTTTGTCTCTGACGGTGAACCGACGTTGGATATAAACCTCGGCAGGATAATTGACCTGTTACGGCCTCTGGGAACGAAGATTGCGGTGATCAGTAATGCTTCACTCCTCTGGCAGAAAAACGTCAGGAATGATTTGGCTAAAGCAGATTGGGTTTCTCTCAAGGTAGATGCCGTATCCAAAGATGTCTGGCGGCGCATTGACCGGCCCCATCGCGGCCTGAACCTAGCCATTATTTTGGAGGCGATGCTCCGGTTTGCAGAAGAATATGAGGGAGAGTTGATCACAGAGACAATGCTTGTTCGCGGCGTTAATGACAGCCCGGATGATATCAAAAAGGTGGCCGACTTGTTGGGGCAGCTTAACCCGGCCAAGGCATATCTGTCGGTTCCCACAAGGCCGCCTGCCGAAAGGTGGGTGTCTCCTCCAGCTGAAAATGTCCTGAACATGGCCTATCAAGTTGTCAGTAAGAGCGTTGAAGATGTTGAATGTTTGTTTGGCTATGAGGGCAATTCTTTTTCTTTATCGGGAAATGTCGAGGAGGATCTGTTAAACATTGTTGCCGTACATCCAATGCAGGAGGAGGCGGTGCGCAAATTTCTGGCAAAGGCCGGGGCTGACTGGGCACTCATTGATAAACTGATTGTCCAAGACCGTATCTTTGCAACTGATTATGAAGGGAAGAGGTTTTATCTGCGCCGGTTAAAAAAAATCGTAGCCACTTAAAGTCCTGCTGTGATGGTCACACCGGCGCAACTTTTTTGAAAGGAATGGTTCATGGGAGATAGAAAAATGAATGGGCAAAAATCGAAAAACGGAAAACAACAAAAAAAGCCGTCATTGCAACAGGCACTGAAAAAGAGCAGCCT